>CAKZLG010000030.1 GCA_937125035.1 uncultured Maribacter sp.
CCGCATTTGTGGCGTTACCTCTTCCGTGGGCACTTGGTCCCAATTGATCTTGGTGAGCATCGTCTCTTGGTTTCTATGTTTCCCAACTATTGAAAGGGCCTCACTTAGGGCCAGTACAGCTGGGGCAAACCGGCTTGTTTCAATAGTGTATTCATCTGCGTTACGTCTTTTTGCTGGAGGTTGAACAACCGGGTTTTCAAACCCGCCCATTGTGCCAGATACTCTTGGCTCACATCCCGTACCCCTTGGGTCATGGGCAAATTGCCCTTGTCTATGCTGTTCAGGAAGTCCTTGAACTTAATGAGCAAACGGGCCTCAAACATGTAATTGCTCTGATAGGTACGCATTTCTTTTTGCAGAATGGCCTCAATCCAGGTCTCCAAGGTTTCTTGCAGTTTGCTTCCCTCCTGTTTTAGGGTTTCATCCGTGGTCATCTCCAACATCAGTGCCAATTGCTGTTGTACCCTACGCACATCGCGCACGCCCTTGGCCATCTCCGTGGCCCCGGCATAGATACTTTTTGAGATGGCATCCCGTTCCTTGTAGGCCTCGGCTATGTTGGGGATGCTTTTTTCCAATCTAGGGTCTATATGGATGTTGAACTCCCGTGTCTGCACATCATCCCCAATAGTGAGGCGCGCCCTATATTTCCCGGGAGGTGCGTTATAGGCGGTGAGGTCCCTGTTGGTGGTGTACAGTTCGGTAATGCAATCAAACCGCCCCACTTTCATATTCCATTGGTAGCGGTGTGCTCCCACCGTTTTTTTCAATTGGGGGGAGATGAGCGTATCACAGCCCACACGGGCCCTGTTCGTCATCTCAGCATGTACCACCTGCCCATTCCCATCCAAGATCTCCAAGGCCATGGGGGTATCCTTGGGCACCGCTTTGTTCAAGAGATAGTGTATTTGAACACCTGATGGCGGATTTTCGCCATAGCCACCATCGGTACTGTAGGCCACGGACAGCTCTGTATACACGTCCCTTGGGCCATACAGATAATGGTCCGATCGGGCCACGTCGTCCGAAATCTGGTGAAGGGGCGTCAAATCGTCCAAAATCCAAAGGGCCCTTCCTTGGGTGGCCACCACTAGGTCCTTCCGCTTTACCCTGAGGTCTGTGATCGGCACCTCGGGCAAGTTATTCTGCAATGGCAACCACATTCCACCATCATCAAAGGAGACAAAGACCCCGGTTTCCGTTCCGGCATACAACAGTCCTTTACGGTCTGGGTCTTCCCTTACTGTACGCGCAAAGGTATTCCCTGGAATACCATTCACTATTTTCTCCCATGTGGCCCCATAGTCGTTCGTCTTGAAAATATACGGGGTAAAATCGTTCAATTTATAGCCCGTCACGGCGATATAGGCGGAGGCAGGATCATGTGGTGAAGGTTCCACCACATTGATGATACTTTCCTTTAGGCCTTTTGGGGTAACGTTCGTCCAACTTTCCGCACCATCTTTGGTCAAATGAACAAGCCCGTCATCCGAGCCCACCCAAATGACCCCTTCCACTAAGGGCGATTCCTCAATATTGAACAGATTGTTGTAACTCTCTGCTGTAATCTGCTCATTGCTAATGGGTTCCCCTCCCTTCCCTTGGTGTTCCTTGTCATTGCGCGTAAGGTCCTCGCTCATCACTTTCCAGGAAACGCCCCTATCGGTGGATTTCATGACGTATTGCGACCCATAGTAGATCACCTTGGGGTTATGGGGCGAAACAATCACAGGGCCGTTCCAGTTGGCCCGGTACTTTAAATTCTTGGGTTGCTCCCCCGTGACCCGTGTTGGGTAGGGCATCACCATCCGGGTATTGTCAATATCCCGGTCCCACTCCACAAAATTACTCGCAAAATAGGTGGAATAGACATAGCGGGGGTTATCGGGGTCCACGGCCACCGTGGAGGATTCCCCAGCGCGCATCACATCCCAGTGCATTTCCCCAATGCCATCATCCATGACCCTGCTGTCTATGGCAATGGTACTATTGTCCTGTTGTCCAGAATACACGCGGTACGGATGGCCATTGTCCGTAATGACCCTATAGAATTGGCCTGTGGGCTGGTTGTACAGTGTGGACCAGGTCTTGCCCCCATTATAGGTCACGGATCCTCCCCCATCGTTGGCATTGATCATGATATTACTGTTGTTGGGATTGATCCAGAGGTCATGATGGTCCACATGGCTACCGGGATTGCCTTCAAAGGTCTTGCCCCCATCTATGGATTTCATGGCAAAGCTGTTCATGACCCAAACTTCATCGGCATCATTGGGATCGGCAATGATATGCATATAGTACCACGAACGGGCGTAGGTGGTGGCATCGTTCGTGGTCTGCACAAATGAATCTCCCCCATCGGTACTGCGGTATACGCCTGCTTTATCACCCAAAGCGTCTATGGCGATGTATACGATATTGGGGTCGGCGGGTGAAATGGCCACCCCCATCTTACCCTTGAGTTCCGGAAGGCCCTTGGTGATCTCTTTCCAGTTTTTGCCCCCATCGGTCGTTTTAAAGATCTTACTCCCCGGACCCCCGCTGTGTACCACCCATGGCTTGCGGTGGAAATCCCAAGAGGCCACCATCATCACCTCTGGGTTACTGGCATCCACGGTCATGTCCACAATGCCCGAATTCTCGTTTACATACAGTATTTTCTCAAAGGTGTTGCCCCCATCTTCCGAAAGATAGACGCCCCGCTCTTCGTTGGGGCCCCAAGGGTTGCCCTGCGCCGCAACATAGACCTTATCCGGATTGGTGGGGTGAACATAGACATCACTGATGTGCCTGGTTTTCTCCAGCCCCATGTGCTTCCAGGTCTTGCCGGCATCGGTGGACTTGTAGAGTCCGTCGCCATGCGATGTCTTTACCCCCCGTACGGGCGACTCCCCCGTGCCCACATAGATGATATTGGGATCCGAAAGGGACACCGTGATGTCCCCAATGCCCGTGGTATTGAAAAATCCGTCGGAAATGTTCTTCCACGTGTTGCCGCCATCCGTGGTCTTCCATACCCCCCCGCCGGTAGCGCCCATATAATAGGTGAAAATATCGTCTGGAATGCCGGTGACCGTGGTGGAGCGCCCGCCCCTAAACGGACCAATGTTCCTATAGGCCATAGATGCATATAGGGCTTCGGATATTGGGGCAGATTGGGCCTGTTTGCGCTGCCCCTGGGCATAACATACAAGGGCAAGAAGGGCAAGAACGGTGCTCAGTGCTTTTTTCATAGGTCAAAGTAAATAGGTTGTTGGTTATTTTACGTTCTGATCGCGGTCCATAATGCTTAAAAAGTAAGGGGACCCCGAACCTTACCAAATATACTGGATATTTGCAGAATGCCGATATGGCCATTGGGTTTCCATAAAAAAACCGCCCTAAAGAGGGCGGTCCGTATGCGAGAGGGTCTACACTTTTTTTATTGGATCTCAACAAGTTGTAACTCAAAGGTAAGGTCCTCCCCCGCCAATGGGTGGTTGGCATCCACCACTATGTCCTTTTCATTTACTTCTGCCACACGTAATTGGCGCTCTGATCCATCGGGGTTGGTGGCCATCAGGGCCATGTTCACCTCTGGTTTGATCTCATCGGGCAAATCGGTTTTGGGGATGGTGTGGAACAATTCCTGTCGCTTTTCACCATAGGCCTCTTCCTTGGCAATGACCACGGTCTTTTTTTCATTGGGCGCCATGTCCAACAGGCCTTTTTCAAAACCGGGGATCAAACTCCCCTGTCCCAATTGCACCTCTAGGGGATCACGCCCTTCCGAAGAATCAAAAACCTGTCCGTTGCTCAATTTACCCGTATAATGAACGCGTACCTTGTCATTTGCTTTTACTTTACTCATGGTATTCTTTGCTTAAATTAAAAATTGCGCCAAAGGTAGCATTCTCTGGCTCCATTGACGAAGAATGAGCCAAAAGCTTTGAGTTTTGACCATTTTTTAACGGATTTCGCAAATTTAAAGGCCTTACATCACTTTTTATTGCGAAAATCATAATCAGCATGGGATTCAATGGGCCATTTATTTTCACCCCCGATGGAATGGCTATCTTTTTCAATATCAAATGATAACCATAATACAACCTTTTCTTCAGCCCTAATTGGCAAAAATTTATATTGCGCCTTCACTGGAAATTAAGTACCTTTTCCTAAATCTTTTTATATGAACATCAACTTTGAATATCACGGTGTAAAGGCTAGTAATCGTTTAGAGATCATGGCCGCACAAAGGCTTGAAAAGTTATTGGATAAATACGATTTTATTGTCCGCGCAGATGTGTTCTTTAAAACGGAGAACACTTCTTCCCCGGATACGGGCATGATCTGTAACATACGGTTGAGTTCTCCCGGTCCCCGACTGTTTGCGGAGGGCAGCCACGGCAGTTTTGAGCAATCCATTGCAGAGGCCACGGATGATCTAAAGCGCCAACTGGAAAAGCGGAAGGCGAAGATGAAGACGCGCTAAGCCGGGCAGGCGATTCCAATTGGGGGTTGATGCAAGGGCATGTAGAAGATAAGCTTGGCGCCTTGACCCTATAATGGGCAAATAGGTAAAAGAAGGTTAAGCTTTAGGTACCCAATCACGACAGAATGTGTTTTGGGTAATTTCAGTGGCTTTCCAGTCCGTTTTCTTTCACAAAGGATT
>CAKZLG010000031.1 GCA_937125035.1 uncultured Maribacter sp.
ATACTCAAAGTTCCCCAAGGGTCACTACTTTTTTGCTTCGGTACAATCGTTTCACCTTTCGCCTATTTTCCTTCCCCCAGGCATGGCCCACCCAGCACATAAACCAGGCCCATTGAGGCTGCTCCCTCAGTACTTTCTTTGTAGGCAGTTCTCCACATTCGCCTATGGCAATGGGCTTTCCATTGCCCAGGTCCAATAACCCGTCATGATGGGATTGCTTGTAGTCATTTGCATAGATATCCGCAGCAAGTATGTCAACATAGTCATTTCCGGGGTAGTACATTTCATAAGCAAAGGCATCCTCCCGGGGGGCATTGGGGTTCCATACCCAGATAAGGTTGTTCAAATGATGGTAGTTCACATACCGGTCGTACATTTGTTTCCATAATTTCTGTATGCCATCTTCCCCTTTACGGTCTCCATACCAAAACCAATTTCCGTTCATCTCATGAAAAGGCCTCCATAACACCGGGATGTCCATGTCCCGCAATTGTTTTAAGTACATGGCTATATGGTCTATTTTTCCAAGCCATTGGGCGTGTTCCTCAGTTGTGGGGTCGATTACCTTTTCCCACTGCTCATCGGTAACCCTTCCTTTGACGCTCAGGGCATAGCTTTTACGGTCATGGTGCCAAGGCTTTACCATATGGTACATCAAGGTAATGATTTTTCCGCTTTTGTGATGTTTTATGGCCTCAGTAATTACTTCCTGCCGTGTATCCTCACTACCATGGTCATAGCCCATTAGATCGGACCCCCAAAGGGCCGGCCGTTTACCGGTAATGGCCAAAACACTGTCCAAGGGCCTTTGCAGGTCATTACAATAACTGTGCTGACCGGCCAATAGCTTACCGCCGCTGAACTGGCCAATATAGGCAAGTAGCCGCTTGGCCTCCTCGCTGGCATTGGGGTTTACGGGCTGACTTACTGCCTTATTGGAAAAGAGGGCCATTAGCAGCATCATTATCACCAAGTTCAAGGGAATTTTTTTATTCATCTCAGGGCTTTAAAATTCGTTCGGGCCAATTTAAACTCTTAAAGTGGCCGCTATTGCTTATGGTATTCTATCGGGGCATTTACCAGATTCGCTACTTCTTTGGCAGGCACCCGAAGTACATTGCCATGACGGCAATTTTCCGGCATTTTGAGTTGCCCGGAAATATCCTTCCAATGGACCAGGTCATCTGATTTCAACAGGCCAAAATATCCGTTTACCCCATGGTGGTCGTAAAAACAGTAATATTTGTCTCTGTGCTTTAAGGGCGTAGGGCCCTCGTTCTCCCATATTCCTTTGCCGTGGCCGGTAATGGGGTCTGATATTTGGGTGAACGGGCCATAGAAATCATCACTGGTGGCCACCCTGATGTTCTGGTATTCCGGATTTACATCTGGGGTATTATTGGCCCGTTCGTCCTTAAAGAACAAATGGTACTTCCCTTCTGCTTTGAACAAATTGGCATCTATGGCACTATGGCCAGGGTCAAAGAACACTTGGGCCTCGCTGTAGGTTTTGAAGTCTTTTGTCTTCATATACCATAAACGGTGGTTTCGGGAAGTACCCGGCACCACAGGGTCGGGAAAAGTATCGTCGCCCAAGGTGGATGACCACAGCACGATCCAATTTCCATCTTCAGCATTAAAGAAAAGCTTGGGCGCCCAACAGTTTTCTGCAGGCCTGCCCGGAAGGACCGGGACAAATTCTTCCCCGTGCCACGTGACCAAATCTTGGCTGTGGGCGATCCCGAAGCCCACCTTACCTGTTGTCCAGACCATATGATAGCCCCCATTGGGCTTTGGGTCCTTGACAAGAAAAGGGTCTCGGAGAAACCGGTCATCAAGCGTATCATTTTCCTTTATCTTGGCCCCGACACTTGGTTCAAAAAAAGGCCCGGGTATTTCCTTCCATTCCAATAGGTCGTGGCTATAGGCGAGGTTCAGCCCTCCCAGGCCCTGGGGTTCCCTGAAAAAAGAGAACAGATAAATACTGTCCTGTTCCTTTTCCTTTAGCGCATCCTCTTTTGCCTTCTTGGAGGGTCCGGGCGCACATGACGTTATTAGGGCCAGTGCCATAGTCATCACCAGGGCATAAGTGAAGTACAATGTTTTTCTCATCTTAATTCGGTTTTCTGTTTTTATAATGGTCTTGGGCCGTGCTCTGGTCATCTTGGGATGGGCTTGGTATCATCTGAACGGTCATATAGACCATCCACTGAAACCCCTTCAAGAGTTACATTTTTGAGCACCACC
>CAKZLG010000032.1 GCA_937125035.1 uncultured Maribacter sp.
GATTATTTTACAAAAAACTTGGAAATGGATAATACAATTTATATACTATTTGGAGTTTTGTTCGCGGTGTACGTGGGTATCTCCATGATGAACAGAAAAAAATCCAAAGAACGGAAATCCCGTAAGTTCATGGAAGATTACAAGCGGAAGGAAAAAGGGGTCCAGGAAGAACGTTCCCAAAAACAAACCCACCAGACAGAACAACAATGAAGATATACACCAAGACAGGAGACCATGGCAAGACCGCCCTCTTTGGGGGCACTAGGGTCCCCAAGCACCATGCCCGTATAGAAAGTTACGGCACTTTAGATGAATTGAACTCTTGGCTGGGTCTCATAAGGGACCAAGAGATCGCTGCCCAAAGCAAGCAGCAACTGGTGAACATCCAAGAAAAATTGTTCACTGTGGGTGCAATTTTGGCCACCGATCCAGAGAAGGCCACAATGAACAATGGCAAAGACCGGTTGGGCATTGAGCGACTCACATTGGAGGACACGGCCTTTTTGGAAAGGGCCATTGATGAAATGGATGGGCAATTGCCCCAAATGACCCACTTCATCCTTCCAGGGGGCCATACCATCGTGTCATACTGCCATATTGCCAGAACGGTATGTAGACGGGCCGAAAGAATGGCCACATTTTTACACGAGAATGAACCTGTGGCCATTGAGGTGCTCACCTATCTCAATAGGCTTTCTGACTACCTTTTTGTATTGGCACGAAAATTGTCATACGACGTGAAAGCGGAAGAAATCAAATGGATACCTGAAAAAAAGGACTAATAATTCCGTAGTTTCTTCGTTATCAATTTATCAACTCCAAAATTATGTTGATAAGTAGGCCTAAATAATGCGTAATTAACTTGGTCGTTTACATTTAAAATATATTTTTGCAAAAATTTAAAAACACGTTATAACCATGTATTGGACATTAGAATTAGCATCCTATTTGAGTGATGCGCCCTGGCCCGCCACCAAAGATGAGTTGATAGATTACTCCATTAGAACCGGTGCGCCTTTAGAGGTCGTTGAAAACCTACAGTCCATGGAGGAAGAAGGAGGAGAGATCTATGAGTCCATAGAAGAAATTTGGCCAGATTATCCCACGGAAGAGGACTACCTCTGGAACGAGGACGAATATTGAAATTACCGCATTACAATTACTACCAAAAAGTCTCCTAGGAGGCTTTTTTTTTATGTAATTTTGACAGTCCCAAGCATATTTTGGGCTATGGCACCTCTGTGGAACGCCTTTTGAGAAGATAATTGGACGATGAGCGTACCATCACATAAAAAATGAGGGAACCCTAAAGTGGCAAACGCTTTTTGGTTTCGACCCTAACGACATACAGCATGAGTTTTATCAATAGTATTTTAAAGGCCTTTGTAGGAGATAAATCCAAAAAGGACGTAAAGGAACTTCAACCCCTTGTGGAAAAGATCAAATCCTTTGAAAAGGAATTTGAACAACTGAGCCATGATGAACTAAGGCAAAAGACCTTGGCCTTCAAAGAGAGCATCAGCACCTCCTGCAAGGAAATAACAGACCGCATTGCCGAGTTGGAAAAAGAGGTAAAAGCCTCCACGGACATAGACAAGAACGAAGATATCTACACGGAGATAGACAAACTAAAGGAAGATGCGCACAAAAAGCGAGAGGAAACCCTCAATGACCTTCTTCCGGAAGCCTTTGCGGTGGTCAAGGAAACCGCAAAAAGATTTGTGGCCAACGAGACCCTCACTGTAACGGCCTCTGAATTTGACCGCCTGTTATCCGGGGAAAAGGAATATGTCTCCCTAGATGGCGATGCAGCCATTTGGAAGAATTCCTGGGATGCCGCTGGGAAAGCGGTCACTTGGGATATGGTGCACTATGATGTGCAATTGATCGGCGGCATAGCCCTGCACCAAGGCAAGATCGCCGAAATGCAGACGGGGGAAGGAAAGACCCTAGTGGCCACGTTGCCCCTATACTTGAACGCCCTTACGGGCAATGGTGCCCATTTGGTGACGGTCAATGATTATTTGGCCAAACGGGACAGTGCCTGGATGGCCCCCATTTTTGAGTTCCACGGGCTCTCCGTAGACTGCATAGATTACCATACCCCAAATTCAGATGGGCGCCGAAAAGCATATCACGCAGACATCACCTACGGCACCAATAATGAATTTGGCTTTGATTATCTCAGGGACAACATGGCCCACACCCCAAAGGACCTTGTTCAAAGACCACATAATTATGCCATAGTGGATGAGGTGGATTCCGTTTTGGTGGATGATGCCCGTACCCCCTTGATCATATCGGGTCCCGTACCGGAAGGAGACCGTCACGAGTTCAATGAACTAAAGCCCAAAGTGGGTGAAATTGTTCAAAAACAAAGGCAGCACCTCACCGGTGTTTTGGCAGAGGCCAAGAAGCTCATTGCCGAAGGAGACACCAAGGAAGGTGGATTTTTATTGTTACGGGTGTATAGGGGTCTTCCCAAGAACAAGGCCTTGATCAAATACTTGAGCGAAGAGGGGATCAAGCAACTGCTCCAGAAAACAGAGAACTTCTACATGCAGGACAACAATAGGGAAATGCCCAAAGTAGATGAGGACCTACTGTTCGTCATTGATGAAAAAAACAACCAAATAGAGCTAACGGACAAAGGCGTTGATTATATCTCTGGCAAGGAAAACAGGGATTTCTTCGTTATGCCGGATATTGGCGCGGAAATAGCCAAGATAGAGCAGCAAGACCTGGACATAGAGAAAGAAGCGGAGCTCAAGGAAGAACTTTTCAAGGACTTTACCGTAAAGAGTGAGCGCATCCACACCATGAGCCAGTTGTTAAAGGCATATACCCTCTTTGAGAAAGATGTGGAATACGTGGTCATGGACAACAAAGTCATGATCGTAGATGAGCAGACCGGCCGTATTATGGATGGCAGAAGGTATTCAGACGGGTTGCACCAGGCTATTGAGGCCAAGGAAAACGTTAAGATAGAAGCGCTTACCCAAACCTTTGCCACCGTTACCCTTCAGAATTACTTCAGAATGTACAACAAACTGGCAGGGATGACCGGTACTGCGGTGACCGAAGCGGGTGAGTTCTGGGAAATCTATAAATTGGATGTGGTGGAGATTCCCACCAACAGGCCCATTGCAAGAGATGATAGAAATGACCTGATCTACAAGACCAAACGGGAAAAGTACAACGCCATCATAGACGAGGTCACCCAATTGAGCCAATCCGGCCGACCTGTTTTGATCGGTACCACATCAGTGGAGATCTCAGAACTGCTCTCCAGAATGCTGAGCATCCGCAAAGTGGAACACAATGTGCTCAATGCCAAGCTGCACAAAAAAGAGGCGGACGTGGTGGCGGAGGCCGGGAAGCCCGGAGTGGTCACCATTGCTACCAACATGGCGGGCAGGGGAACGGACATTAAACTCACTGATGCTGTGAAAAAAGCGGGCGGCCTTGCCATTATTGGTACCGAAAGGCACGACTCCAGACGTGTGGACAGGCAGTTACGGGGCCGGTCCGGACGCCAAGGAGACCCCGGCAGTTCACAATTCTATGTTTCTTTGGAGGATAACCTCATGCGCCTGTTCGGCTCTGACAGAGTGGCCAAAATGATGGACAAAATGGGCTTGGAAGAGGGCGAGGTGATTCAGCACAGCATGATGACCAAATCCATAGAACGGGCCCAGAAAAAAGTGGAGGAGAACAACTTTGGGGTGCGCAAGCGCCTATTGGAGTATGATGATGTCATGAACGCCCAAAGGGAAGTGGTGTATAAGCGGAGAAGGCACGCCCTGCAGGGCGAGCGCCTAAAAGTGGACATTGCCAACATGGTCTATGACACCTGTGAGGTGATCGTGGAGGGCAACAAGGCCGCCAATGATTACAAGAACTTTGAGTTTGAGCTCATCAAGTACTTTTCCATGACCTCCCCAATTGACGAGGAGGAGTTTGCCAAAATGCCCGCCCAGGAAATCACCGGAAAAATATACAAAGCGGCCTACGCGCACTACAATGAAAAAATGCAGCGCAATGCGGCCACAGCTTACCCGGTCATTAAACAGGTCTATGAAGACAATGCCAATAAATTTGAGCGCATTGTAGTACCGTTCACAGATGGGGTAAAGACCCTGAACGTTGTGACCAACCTGCAAGAGGCCTATGAAAGTGATGGAAAACAGCTGGTGACGGATTTTGAGAAGAATATCACCCTGGCCATCATAGATGACGCTTGGAAGACGCATCTGCGAAAAATGGACGAATTGAAACAATCCGTTCAGTTGGCGGTACACGAACAAAAGGACCCGCTCCTCATTTACAAATTTGAGGCTTTTGAGCTCTTTAAGGGAATGATAGACAAGGTGAACAAAGAAGTGGTTTCCTTTTTGTTCAAAGGCGAACTGCCATCTGGCAATCCCAATGATATCTCTGAAGCAAGAACGGCCAGAAGGCCCAAGGAAAACTTAAGGACCTCCAAAGAGGAGATTCCCAATAGCGATGAACTTGCCGCTCAAAACAGGGCAGCTGGCCAAACACAACGCCAACGTCCCCAAGTGACGGAGACCATTACCAGGGAACGTCCGAAAATTGGACGTAATGAACGGGTCACCATAAAGAACATCATGTCTGGGGAAAGCAAAACGGTCAAATTCAAACAAGCGGAACCTTTAATAGACAAAGGGGAATGGGTCTTGACCGAAGACTGAACCCCTTCTGATTCCTATTAAGAAAAGCACCTGACCGGGTGCTTTTTTTGTCCGCTATTATTAGAGAACGATAGAAACCTCATACATTCTACAAAAAATTTCTACCTTAGGGTCAAATAATCCATTATCATGAAACAGAGCAGAAGAAAGTTCATCAACTCCATTGGCATGTTGGCGGCCACCACGGCCCTGCCCTTGCATAGTTTTGCGTTCGGCAAATCCAATAAACTGAAAGTGGCCTTAGTGGGCACTGGGATACGGGGCATTACCTTTTGGGGCAAGCGCCTGGTGGACGAGTATTCGGAAATTTTGGAATTTGTGGGCCTGAGCGATATTAACCCCAGTCGTTTGAACTACGGCAAGAAGTACATAGGGGCAAATTGCCCTGTGTTCACGGATTTTGAAAAGATGGTGGAGCGCACAAAACCAGATTTGATCATCGTTACCACCAAAGATTCCACCCACCATGAGTTCATTATAAAGGGGCTGGAAATGGGCTGTGATGTGCTCACGGAAAAACCAATGACCACAGATGAAGACAAATGCCAAAGCATTATAGAGGCGGAAAAGAAATCGAACAAAAAACTGATAGTCGGCTTTAATTACCGGTGGAGCCCTTACGCCACCAAAATAAAACAATTGTTACAGGAAGGCGCCATAGGCAAATTGGTATCGGTTGATTTCAATTGGTACCTGAATACCTACCATGGGGCCTCCTATTTTAGAAGATGGCATGGTGAAATGGCCAGCAGTGGGTCACTTTGGGTACACAAGGCCACGCACCATTTTGATCTGCTCAATTGGTGGATAAACTCAGAGCCCAGCGAGGTTTTTGCCTATGGGGACCTTGAATTCTATGGGAAGAACGGACCCTTTCGTGGCCCCAATTGCAGAAGCTGCCAAGTAAAGGACAAGTGCGAGTTTTATTGGGACATCACCAAAGATGAATCCGCCAAGAAACTGTATGTGGATCATGAGCATGAGGATGGTTATATCCGTGACAACTGCCTGTTCCGCGAAGACATAGATATCTATGACAAGATGTCCGCACAAGTGAAATATGCGGACAATACCACCCTCAACTATTCCTTGACCACCTATTCCCCCTATGAAGGCTGGCGGGTCGCCTTTAATGGTACGGAAGGGCGCATAGAGGCCTGGCAGGATATTCCCTATAGTAAACTTACCTCTATTTCAGAAGCCGAGAAACATGCCCGGGAAATGGACCAATCCCTAAAAGAAGAATTGAATGTAGAGCCCATTGTGGTGCACAAGCTCTGGAAAGACTTTGAAACCGTGAACGTAGCCATAGAAAAAGGGGGTCATGGCGGGGGCGACAAGCGGTTGCACAACAAAATTTTCGTCAACCCGGAAATTCCCGATGAATTCGGACGGTCTGCCGGGGTTCGTGACGGTGCCATGTCCATATTGATTGGGATAGCGGCGCGCAAGAGCATCCAAGAAAAGCAGCCCATTACCATTGCAGACCTTACGGAGCTGGTTCCCAAAAAGGTAAGATCGTAGCACCTTAAAAGAGCCAGATTGGTGTTCGTTTAAAAAGAATTGGAAATATTCGGTAAACATGAGTAGCTTTACAAGGTAATTTGCTACACTAACCCGGCATTTAAAAGTATCTTATGTACGACTCACCTATAGATAATGAACGTCTGCAAGATAAGATTCAACTCATCTTAAAGGTAAATTATGTATCCAGTGCACTGTCCATAGCCTTCGCCCTACTCTGTTATTTTGTGCTGAAGATAACGGAGATCATACCACTGGTCTTCATCGCTTTTGGGGTATTGAACCTCATCAACACGCTGGCTTTCAAAAAACATGGCGGCATTGCGGCAACGTACAATATTTCATCCATCATGGCTCTTGTCAGTGCGTTCATCATCACCCTGTTCAGCGGTGGTATCAACAGTGCCTTTGTTTTCACTTTGGCCCTGATCGTGTTTGCAGGGTATGTGACCACCAGAAAATACGGTAGGGTCTATTTAAATGTCATTTTCTTTTTGGTGCTCCTTATCTTCTCACAGAGCATTCCGGAGTTCTCGTTCACCAGGAACGTGGTGCCGGAGGCCTCCAAGAATATTTTCAATCTGTGCTCCGTGCTGTTCTCCATTTATTTATTGGGCAATATTTTTGGAAAGACCTTATTGAAAACGCACCACTCCCTCTACAAATCCAAAAGGGAGCTCACCCTTCAGATGGAGGAAAAAGAGACACTCCTGAAAGAGGTGCACCACCGTGTTAAAAACAATCTACAGACCGTAAGCAGTCTTTTGAGCCTGCAATCCCGCAATTTGGAAGATCCCCAAGTAAAAGCCATTTTAAAAAGTACGCAGAACCGGGTCATCTCCATGGCCATGGTACACGAAATGCTCTACATGAGAAAAGATATTGCGCACATTGAGTATAAATCCTACGTACAAGAGCTGGGAGAGTACCTAATAAAATCCATTAAGGGCATTGAGAACAATGTAAAGTTGACAATAGACATCCCAGAAATAAAATTGGGCATAGATACGGCCATTCCCTTGGGCCTATTGATCAATGAAGCCTTGACCAATTCCTTGAAATACGGTCTTAAGGATGACCAAGGCGGGGAAATCTATGTGGACCTGAAGAAGGAAGACGACGAAGCGTACATCCTAAGTATAGGTGATGATGGCATTGGTTTCCCAGATAGTATAACCTATAAGAATACCCGTTCTTTAGGCCTTAAACTGATCAACAACCTTACCCGGCAATTGCGGGGGACCATTAAGAAGGACACCTCTAGGAAGGGCACAAACTACATCATTACCTTCCAAGAAATAAAGCAACAGTTGTCCCCCGTGGCCTAATGCTCGGAGCAGCTTTTTCAATTCCCCTGTACTTCCTCGTTTTTCCTTTGGATTATCCCTATATTTAGGCGACTAACGAAACGTATTCACCAATGCTCAAACACCTATGTATTGCCCTGTTTTTCTTGGGCACGGGCGCCAAGGCCCAAGATTATTACTTTAAAAAATTCCATCCGTTCAATGCAGAAATCCCCACGCCCGAAGCCTTTTTAGGTTACGGTATAGGTGAACACCATACCCGTCATGACCTCATAGTGGCCTATCTGCAAAGATTAGCGGAGGTGTCCGATCGTGCCACCATCCAAGAGTACGGCAAAACCCATGAGGGCAGAAAATTGGTCATGCTCACGGTAACCACCCCGCAGAACATGGCCCAGCTAACCAAGCTCAAGGAGCAACATTTGGCTTTTACGGATCCAACCCTTAGCCCTACCAATTATGATGATGTGCCCATTTTCATTAATCTCGCCTATAATGTGCACGGCAACGAACCCAGTAGCTCTGAGGCCGCCCTTCTTACGGCCTACACGCTTGTGGCTTCCAATAATGCGGAGATTCTGAACTATTTGGAGAATGCGGTCATATTCATAGATCCCACCATCAACCCAGACGGCAGGGACCGCCATGCCCAATGGGCCAATGCTTTTCAAGGAAATCCAGAGGTGGCGGACCCACAAGACATGGAACACAATGAATATTGGCCCATGGGCCGTACCAACCATTATTGGTTTGACCTTAACCGGGACTGGCTTTTGGCTATTAATCCAGAGAGCCGAGGTAAATTGAAATGGTACCACCAATGGTACCCCAATGTGGTGACCGATTTTCATGAAATGGGCACCCAGAGCACGTACTTTTTTGAGCCTATGAAAGATAACGGCTCTTTAGACCCCATCATGCCCAAGGAAAACTATGAAGACCTCAACACCCTCTTCGGAAATGCTTTTGCAAAAGCTTTGGACAGTATAGGATCGCTATATTTCACCAAAGAGGTGTTTGACGGAACGTATCCCGGGTACGGTTCTTCTTACCCAGACCTGCAGGGGGGCTTGGGCCTTTTATTTGAGCAGGCCAGTTCCAGAGGGCATAAACAGACAACCGCCTTTGGCGAGATTACTTTTCCCTTCACCATCCGCAACCAATATACCTCAAGCATCACCACGGTCAAAACTGCCGTGGCCAACAAAGCATACATGCGGAAATACCAACAGGACTTTTTTAAGAGCGCCTTGACCAATGCCGCAAAAACCAAGATCAAGGGGTACGTATTTGGTGACCCAAATGACCAAAACAGGACCAAGGCCTTTATTGATAAACTGCTACTACACAAAATAGAGGTCTATAAGAATGGTGACACCTACGTGGTGCCCACCAAACAACCCCAATACAGAATGGTTCAGACCATGTTCGAAACCTATGAAAAATACAGGGACAGTGTCTATTATGATGCGTCCGCATGGTCCGTGGCCAATTTTTATAATATGAAGTACAGACCAGTGACCACGTTGGACATGGGGGAAAAAGTAACGGACACGGACCCATTGGTAAAGGTGGACCCAGTTCAAAAATCATCTTACGCCTATCTCATGGACTGGGACGACTACAACGCCCCAGCAGCACTGCATTTTCTGCAACAAAAGGGCATTGTGGCCTCCTCCGCCGCAAAACCCATCACCGTAAATGCCAATGGAGTGGGCAAACACTTTAATTATGGGGCCGTACTCATACCGGTTAGCCTGCAGAAATTAAATGCGGATACCGTCTACGAACATGTGAAGGAAGCACAGGAACACTTTCAGGTACCCATGGCAGCGGTACATACGGGACTCAATATGGCAGGAGTGGATTTGGGCAGCCGTTTTATCAGCCCCATTAAAAAACCAAAGGCCGTGATGCTGGTTGGTAACGGGGTGCGCTCCTATGAGGCCGGCGAAGTATGGCACCTTTTGGACACCCGCGTGCACATGCCCATCACCAAGATTCCCATGCGGAATTTCAATAGGGCCAATTTTGCTCCGTATACCACCATGGTCATGGTCTCTGGCCGGTACGACCTAACCGAAAAGCAAGTACAAAAAATAAAGGATTGGGTGGCCAAGGGCAACACACTGATCACCATAGGCACGGCCAGCCAATGGGCCATAGAAAAGAAATTGGTCGCTGAAAAGCTCACCAAAAGCACCCCGGATTCCCTCAAAACCCCAGAGCGCAAACCCTATGTGGATGCGGAGGAAAATCTAGGGAAAGAAAGTGTGGGCGGTATCATTGTAAAGGTCGATTTAGATCGCACCCATCCCCTTGCCTTTGGCTACAGGGATGATCAGATACCGGTCTACAAGAACAATACGGTATGGATACAGCCCAGCACTAACCCATACGCTACCGTGGCCAAATATGCCAAAGACCCGCATATTGACGGTTTTATCACCCCTGAAAACAGGGAGGAGTACCTAAAGCCCTCTGCTTCCTTGGTGGTAAGTAAATTAGGTGGCGGACGCGTAGTCCTATTTGCGGACAACCCCAATTTCAGAGGGTCTTGGTATGGCACCAATCGGCTCTTTTTAAATGCCCTCTTTCTGGGCGATAAAATAGATGTGCCAGAATAATGATTTCATATACTTCCAACCCATTTACCAACCCAATATAACCTTATGAAAAAACAACAGTATTTACTTCTAATAATCGCCCTCTTCATTGGGCTGGCCATGGAGGCCCAGTCTTTGCAGGGCGATGGCCCTCATAGTCAATTGATCATTAGGGGCGTAACGCTCATCAACGGTAACGGTGCCCCCCCACAAGGTCCCATGGATATTGTCGTGGAGAACAACATCATAAAAAATGTTCAAGTGGTGGGTTATCCAGGAGTGGCCATACAAGAAGAAAAGAGGCCCCAACTAAAGCCCGGGGGTAAGGAGCTGGACTGCTCCGGAATGTACCTGATGCCCGGTTTTATAGATATGCACGGGCATATTGGTGGCAAGGCCCAAGGTGCGGAACCCGATTATGTTTTTAAACTATGGATGGGCCATGGCATTACAACGGTAAGGGAACCCAGCGGGCGTGGGGTGGATTTCGCCATGGACCTTAAACGGAAAAGCGAAAAAAATGAGATCATTGCCCCCCGGGTAATGGCCTATACCGGTTTTGGCCAGACCAGCTCCACTTTTGACCCCCTCAATGGAACGCCCATTACCACTACAGAGCAGGCCAGGGAATGGGTAAGGGCGAATGCCAAGAAAGGGGCGGACGGCATCAAATTCTTCGGGGCCGCGCCAGAGATCATGACCGCCGCCTTGGATGAAAGTAAGAAATTGGGACTGGGATCCGCCTGTCACCATGCCCAACTCAGCGTGGCCCGGTGGAACGTGCTCCATTCGGCCAGGGCCGGACTCACCTCCATGGAACATTGGTACGGATTGCCCGAGGCCCTTTTTGATGATAGGACCGTGCAGGATTATCCGTTGGACTACAATTACCAAAACGAACAGCATCGTTTTGAAAATGCCGGCACCCTTTGGAGGCAGGCCGCCCCACCCTACTCTGACCATTGGAACAAGGTAATGGAGGAACTGCTGGCGCTGGACTTCACCATAGACCCCACCTTCAACATTTATGAGGCCAGTAGGGACCTGCACCGCGCGCGCAGGGCAGAATGGCATGAAGAATACACCTTGCCCACCCTCTGGGAATTCTATCAGCCCAGTAAAATATCACATGGGTCCTATTGGCATGATTGGGGCACGGAACAGGAAGTGGCCTGGAAAGAGAACTACAAATTATGGATGACTTTTGTCAATGAGTACAAAAACCGTGGCGGAAGGGTCACTGCGGGGTCCGATTCCGGATTTATCTTTCAACTGTACGGTTTTGCCTATATACGTGAATTGGAACTGTTGCGCGAGGCCGGTTTCCATCCTTTGGAAGTTATCAGGGCAGCCACCTTAAATGGTGCGGAAGCCTTGGGCATGGATGATCGGATAGGCACGGTTGAAGTGGGTAAATTTGCAGATTTCGTCGTTGTGGAGGAAAACCCCATCAAGAATTTCAAAGTGCTCTACGGCACTGGGGCCATTAAACTTACGGAGGACAATGAAGTGATGCGCGTGGGTGGGGTAAAATACACCATAAAAGACGGTATCATCTACGATGCCAAAGCCCTTCTGAACGATGTGAAAAGACAGGTGGACGAAGCCAAAAAGGCCCGGAATTACACCATTAAACAACC
>CAKZLG010000033.1 GCA_937125035.1 uncultured Maribacter sp.
TTTTGGAAAATGGCCTTGGATCGAGCCAAGAGCTTCGCCTTTATCTTGGTCATTGGCTTCTTGCTCTTGGTGAGCTTTATGCTCACTGCGGCCATCAGTGCCCTTAATCGGTATATCCGTGAGATGCTTCCCGATCTACTCCTCTATGTGGCCTATTTCTTGGATTGGGTGCTTTCCATTGGTATTATCAGCGTACTCTTCGCCTTAATGTTCAGATACCTCCCAGATGCAAAGATCCGCTGGAAAACCGTGTGGATCGGGGCATTTCTGACCGCTTTTCTGTTCGTACTTGGCAAGATGGGACTCGGCATTTATTTTGGTCAGGCCAACCCGGGCTCCACCTATGGTGCGGCCGGAACCATAGTGCTCATTCTCCTCTGGGTCTCCTACTCGTCACTCATTTTGTTCTTTGGGGCCGAATTTACCTATGTATACGCCCAGCGCTACGGTATGGGCATCGGATCCAATAAGCAAAACCCTGCCGAAGACTGATTTTTTAAGGGTCAATCTTTTAACGGATGTCATTAAAGGCCATTCCGCTTTTTATCCACCTTTACCGCGAACAATCTAAATACAAAATACGATGGGAAAAAGGCCCAGTATAAAGAATGAAGACCAATACGAAGCCCTGAGGGACAAGGGCTACAGCAAGGAGAAATCGGCCCGTATCGCAAATACGGAAGATGCTGGGCAACAAGGTGGCAATGCCTCCAAGTATGAGGAACGTACCAAGGAGGAACTGTATGCAAAAGCACAGGAAATTGATTTGGAGGGCCGGTCCAACATGACCAAAAAAGAATTGATCCACGCATTGAGAAACCATTGATCGGGTGAAATATATCAGTCCATTTGTCATACGCCAACTCTTTGTGCTCTTGCTCATTGTGTTAACGGGCGGTTTGATCGTAAAAGAAATGATGCCCTATCTGAGCGGTGTCTTGGGGGCCATAACCATCTACGTGCTCTTAAAAAAGCCGCTGGCCTATTTGTTGAGCCATGGCTGGAACGAACATCTTGCGGCCGTTGCATTGATGGTAGGTAGCTTCTTTGCCATTTTGGTACCCTTGGTGGGCCTTGGTTTTATGATGGGCAGCAAAGTGGAACAGGCCGTCAACAATTCAGAGGAAGTGGTTAAGGTGATCAAGGAACAAATTGCGAAAATACAGGACTACACCGGTGTGGATATGGGAACGCAAATAGATACCGGAGCGGTTACCTCATGGCTTTCAGATAATTTACAAGGTCTGGTGGGCGGCACCTTCAATACCATCTTGGCCGTTACCATCATGTACTTTCTCCTTTATTTCATGCTGATCAATACCGATCGCATGAAAGCCACCCTGTTTGAGTACATCCCCATTAAAGATGGTAATCTGAGGGCCATTGGTGAAGAGACCTCAGATAAAGTAAAGGCAAACGCGCTGGGCATTCCCATGGTGGCCTTGGGTCAGGGCGTTGTGGGTTTGGTGGGCTTTTTGATCTTTGGTGTGCAGGACCCCTTTTTCTGGGCGGCCGTGGTGACCATTGGTTCCATGGTTCCTTTTGTGGGGAGTGCCTTGGGCACTGTTCCCGTTTTCTTGCTCTCCCTTTCCAACGGGGACACCTTTCAGGCATGGGGTATCCTAATCTACGGAACTGTGGCCATTGGGGCAACGGATAATGTATTTAGGCTATATATCCTAAAGAGATTGGATGATGTGCACCCGCTCATTACCCTCATTGGCGTTTTGGTGGGGGTTCCCCTTTTTGGTTTCATCGGGTTGGTCTTTGGGCCGTTGTTGGTGAGCTTGTTCCTCATCATTCTAAAGATCTATAAGAACGAATATGGGCGGGAAGAAGAAAAACTATGACGACCAAGTGCCCCATTGAATCACATCGGGTCAAAAGCATTTCTTTTTAGGGCAACTGTTTTTGGGCCTTACTCCTATCTTCACAACAAAAAGCTATGACAATATCATCTGAAATTGACCAAGTTAAACTAGAGAAGATCGCCGACTGTGAGCATGAGATATTCGCCCTGTTAAAGCAGCGTTACAGCCCCAGAACGTTTTCCGAGGAACCTGTAAAAGAAGAAGAACTGCATCAAATGTTGGAAGCTGCCCGTTGGGCGGCCAGTTGCTACAATTGGCAACCCTGGCGTTTTATCCATGCGAAAAAAGATACGGAGGCCTATGATAAGATCATGGATTGCCTCAGTGATTTCAACCAACAATGGGCGGGGAACGCCCCTTTGTTGATGCTCACGGCCTATAAAAAGGAAACCCCGGAAGGGAAGGAAAATTTCCATGCCCTTCACGATCTGGGCCAAGCTGTGGCCAATATGGCCATACAAGGTCAGTACATGGGCATTGCTGTCCATCAGATGGCAGGCGTGGACTGGAAAAAGGCGCACGAGGTTTTTGGTGTTCCCAAGGACTTTCACATTACTACGGCCGTGGCCATTGGATATTATGGGGGTGATGTGGCACGGTTGCCAGAAGAGCTTAAGGAGAATGAGACTTCCCCAAGGGAACGCATGCCGCAATCAGATTTTGCCTTTAACGGAGAATGGAAAGAAAAGTAGCTATAAACGGTTCCCTAAAAAAGGGACAATAACACCAAAGAAACATGAAAATAGGAATTATAGGTAGTGGTAAGATCGGCGGCACATTGGGCAAGCATTGGGCATCTGCGGGCCACAATGTGCTTTTTTCCTCAAGACACCCCAAAGAATTGGGAAGCTTGGTGAAGGAGGCGGGAGAAAATGCAAGCGCCAATACCGTAGAGGAGGTCTTTGAGGCCAAGGCGGATGTGTATGTGCTTGCCATGCCCTTTGAGGCCATTGATAGACTCTCCGAACTCTATGCCGGGGAATATGCCAATAGTGTTATATTGGACATTACCAACCCCTATCCCGAGCGCGATGGGGAAATGGCGCAGGAGGTCAGGGATGCCAATTACAATGCCTCGGAGTACACGGCCACCAAATTCAGTACGGCACGCACCGCCAAGGCCTTTAATACCATACGGGCCTCAGACCTCAAAGAGAGGGCCTTTGATACAGGCGAAAAGTTGGCGGTACCCTTTGCGGCTCAAGATGAACACAGTAAGGAAACAGTACAACAGCTGATCGAAGATATTGGCTTTGATGCAGTGTACGTCGGCAACCTGTCCGACACCAAGATCATGGACCCCGATGAGAAGCTCTACGGCATGTCCGTGGACAAAAATGAACTGCTGCAGGCCGTGCACAATAAATAGATGAAGGACCACTCCTTTTACATGCGCAAGGCCATTGCACTGGCCCAAACGGGCAAGAACACGCCGGGCGGAGGCGCATTTGGCGCTGTCATTGTACATGAAGATGGTCCTATGATTGCCGCAGTACATAATGCGGTAGGAGCAACAGCGGACTGCACCCAGCACGCGGAGTTGAGGGCAGTTCAAGAAGCCTGTGGACATTTGGGCTCCAAAGACCTGTCCGGCTATATTTTATACACCAGTTGCGAACCTTGCCTTATGTGCCTTGGCGCCTGCTATTGGGCCAATTTCAAGGCTATTTATTTCGGGGCCTCTGCCGCAGATGCCAAAGCAGCGGGCTACGTATATTCAGCACTCTACTATGATGCCGATCCTTCCTTGAGACATTCTTCCTTTAAAATGGAGCAATTGCTTCGGGATGAGGCCGTAGCCGTTTGGCAATAACGTGCGCAGATCTAAAAAGCCCTTTAATGAAGAACAACGAAGAATAAGAAGTAACAGTAAAAATTTAGAATAAATGCAAATCATATACGAATACCACGATGTCAGTGCCAGTGACCGGCTAGAGGAAATGGCAGCCAAAAAATTGAACCAATTGCAAGAAAAGTTTGATTTTGTACACCGTGCCGATGTTTTCTTCAAAACAGAGAACCGCACGGATGACCAAGAGATGCAATGCGATATCCGGCTCAGTTTGCCGGGCCCACGGCTTTTCGCTTCGTCCCAAGCCACGGATTTTGAACGGGCCATTTTGGAAACGGTGAAAGACCTGGAGGACCAATTGAGAAAGGTCAAGGAAAAGATGGGCGCTAGGTAGGAACGTACTACCAAGACCCTCTTATAAAAACATCCGCATGGAAAGCGGTTTCCATGCAGATGTTTTTTTTGCCCTCGCTAGAAATAGTCATTCAGCGGTTTCCATTGTCATTTCACCACATCCAGCACACGGTCTGGACCAAAGTAATGAAAGGCCACCCCAAAGGCGATGACCGAAATGATGATGCCCAGCATAAAGATGGTATAGGTCCAGCGTAAGATGCGGTATTTGCGCTCCAAAACCACCCCCAAGTAATAAAGGTCCTTGGTGAGGGAGCTATAGATATAGTCCTTGTCCTTGAGCATATTGAGTATGGTGGGCTCATAGGTCTCCAGATCCATTTTATGAAAATTGCCGAAAAACAGCAGGTTCACCTTTCGCTTGTCAATATCCTCTTGGGTAAAGGTGCCACTGGTGACATTGGGTCTTGTGGCACTGATGGACAATATCATGGATGCAATGCTGAAAACAATGAAGATAAACGTGGGCACGATCAAATAGTCATTGGATGGATTATCCAGTTTTGGAATGAGATTGGACAAGGCCAGGGAGATGATAATGGCGTTCACGGATAACAGGATGTTGGATTTGGTGTCGGCGATATCGCTCAGTTTTATGTGGTTCCTTAAAGTGGTACGGTACAGCGTCTGCACGCCCCTATCCGGCAGTTCGTTCTTGTAATTGGCCTTGATCCGTTCCTTTTTGATCATGCGCCTTTCGCGCTTTCTATCCTTTACCAATCTCCTTAAGTTCTTGTCTTTGCCGCCCTGCCAATGCTCTAGGGCATAAGGGGTGTAAAAGCGATGTTCGTTTCTAAAAAGGTCTATGTTCATGTTGCGCCACTCGCTCAGATTATAGTCGCCACGGCCGGTCTGCAAGAGTTCATCGCGCAGCATTTCCGATATTGATCTAAAGTCTTTTTGCGCCAAATGGGCCGCATCCGCATCCTTAATGATCTTTTCCAAAAGGTCCTGGGGTGCTTTGCCCCGTTCCGTGGCCATGATCAGGCGACACA
>CAKZLG010000034.1 GCA_937125035.1 uncultured Maribacter sp.
TTTAATTGGCGAAAATAATTACGCTCTTGCCGCATAATCTGAATTATAGTAGGATGTGCCTCGTCCCTACAAGGTAGGGAAGCGAGATGTTCCTGGATAGCCCTTGTTGACGGCGATCCACCAAGGAGCACCAGAAAAGTCAACACAAGGGCATCCGCTCGCTTTGGCGGTGCCTCTAAAACCTTAAGAAGATAAGTGTACATTAGGCGGTTTCTGGCCGGGTGTACATCGAAAACCAAGCAGATCCTAAGCATGTAGAAAGCATTGTAATTGCTTGTTTGGACGAGGGTTCGAATCCCTCCGGCTCCACTAAAATAGTTCCAAAACTATTCAAAAACCCCTTAATCGTATGATTATCAGGGGTTTTTCTTTTTTACGGTATCAAATGAATCGTTTTGAAACCGTATTTTAGGTGACCTATTCGGTGAGCATTTACCAACCTCAAAAAGTGCTCACCGAATCGCATGTAAGTATCTGATATTATGTTAATTAACAAATCACTTTTTACTATTTTTATTACCTTTAAAATCACTAAAATAGGTGAGCAAAATGAATCCTTCTTTCTCTCAACTTTTTTATCTTAAAGGGCGACATCGTGATAAATTGGTAAAAGTGCCGATATACTTGCGATTGACGGTTAATGGAATACGAAATGAATTAAGTATCTCCCGTAAAATTGAGCCAGAAAAGTGGCATAAGAAGCTGGGAAAAATGAAAGGAACTAATCCCGAAGCTGCTCAATTGAACCAATATTTGGACACGGTGCGTAGCAAAATCAACCGGATTCATCAACGGTTTATTGATGAGGAAAGACCCTTTACCGCCCTAGACATTAAAAATGCCTATTCCGACAAGGGTGACAAACTGAAAATGTTGGTTGTAGTTTTCGAAGAGCATAATGCGCAAATGGAAAAACTGATTGATAAAGATTTTGCCCTGGGCACTTGGAAACGTTACAACACAACCAAAAAGCATGTTAAGGAATTTGTGATGGCCGAATACCGAAGTTCGGATATTCCTATTCGAGACGTAAACCTGAAGTTTATCAAAGGATTCGAATACTTTTTGAAGGTCACTAAAAACTGTAACCACAACTCCGCTTTAAAATATATAAACAATTTTAAAAAGATTATTCGGCTAGCCGTAGCACATGAATGGATCTCAAGAGATCCATTTTATAACTATAAAGTACAATTCAAGACCGTTGAACGGGAATTTCTGACCAAACAAGAATTGGAGTCCATCGTCAATCTGGAAATCCGTATGCCGCGCCTGGATATCGTACGCGATATGTTTGTATTTTGTTGCTTTACGGGTTTGGCCTATATCGACTTGAAAAAACTCACACCCAATAATATTGTGCCCCACATTGATGGTAGTCAATGGATTCAGAGTGCACGACAAAAGACCCGCTCCAAATTAGGTATTCCCCTACTGCCTACAGCTATGGAAATCTTGGAGAAGTACGAGCAACACCCCAGGGTGCAAAATGGGGAATGCGTTATTCCTTGTTTGAGCAATCAGAAGTCCAACGCCTATCTCAAAGAAATCGCGGACCGCTGTGGTATCTCCAAAAACTTGACCACCCATCTGGCGCGGCACACTTTTGCCACGACGGTGACACTTTCGAATGGTGTTCCTATTGAGACTGTAGGTAAGCTCTTAGGCCATAAAAACCTGCGAACCACACAGCACTATGCCAAAATAGTGAATAAGAAAGTGAGTGATGATATGGCTGTATTGAAAGATAAATTATCACGTATTTCACCGACAAGAAAATCTTCGCACTAACTTTCGTTATGTCAGAAATAAATGAAATTTTGACAATCCCAAATCTTACCATAATCTAACCGCGCACGGATCCTGTTTCGATTTTATAGTGTTCCGGTAGATAAGCGTTACGTAAAATCGAAATAGGGCGCACTTGCTACGGTCACCATCTGATGTAGCCTTACCGATAATCATCTTGTTGGCACCTAATCAGCTGCTTAGTAGAAGTTTTAACTTTACAACTACAAACTAGAAATCTCTTCGAGATCTTTCTAAAATCGCTTTTTGACGCAAATTTGTCTCCTTTTATAGGGGTTGTGGAGCTATTTGACTCAAATCAATAAAAATCTGACAGGTTTTTCAAGTATAGCTATTGCCGCAAATTTTTACCATTTTATAGGTGTTCCCGTCGCATTTGCCGCAAACATCGGCGTTTAGAGAGTCGAGCATTTTTTATAAACTATTAGAAACAAACGAGTTGTAAAACGTAACATCGCGTAAGCGTGTTACCCTCTTGCTCTTCTTTTTTATTACTACTCGTAAAACCGATATTATAATGGAAATCTTTATATGCCATAATCAAAAAAAAAAATGGGTCAATAAAATACGGCGGTAAAGATTCCAATATTATAGTAGAAATTCAATTTTCAAAGCTAAGAAATACCAGAAAACACATGTATTTTAAAAAAATAGAATTTGGTAGAAAAAGAATTGTTTTGGTATTTTGGCCAGCAGTACAGTTTTGGCACATTACTAGTACAGAAATGGGACTGACTTGTATAAAAATGAAACGTTAGTGTCCCAAAAATGGACTAGTTACCTATTATATAAACTATTAAAACATTTAAAACTCTACTAAAAAAAATTAAAAGAGAAATTTTTATTCTTTTGTTAACAAGAATATCACGCAATAGATACCATCAGAAGTCAAAGCCTGCTATATATTCTCTTATTTCGCATTTTAAGCCTGGTTCTAGAGTGTTTTAGAGCTCAACAATATACGTACATATTCCGTAGTAATTTCATTAAAATAAATAGCTTAAAACAAGCAACTATTTGGAGTTCAAAAGCATAGATTAAATTAATACTATTATATACTGTTTTGGCATAGTTTCAAATCGGTTTAGTCAAAAAAAATTCTCTAAGCGGCTCCAGCGAACTTCATTCATTTTTATTTCCAAAAATGGATAGTGTTCAAGACTTTTTAAACGATACGCTTTGACCAGAATGTAATGGTGGGCAATGGGTAGTGTTTTTTTATTACGCTTAATATGACGGTAAGCGATTTAGGTTTCAAATTACCATTTAGTTAAGTAGTTATACATGAATAGCTTAATTTTTTTGGCCAAACAACTTTTTTGAAAAGAAGAAACTGTCCCATAAAACGTTAATTAGCGATACAACTAAAAGAGACCAGGAATTGCACAGCCTCTAAAAAGGTATTTTATATTTTAGAAATGGTACTATAAAATAGCGGTTTTAGAATATTACAAATTAACTGATTTTATAATATCTCAAAATTGCTAAAACCTTTCGAATTATCACTACACAATTTTTGCCTAATCTATTTTTCGCTTTTAACCTTATAAATTTTTAATTTATATGTAAATCAAATGGTATATTCTTGTATTCTAAAATTATTATATTATTTTTGAATGAACGTTCATTCAATGTGAAATGTGAAATAATTTTCATGATTTAGTAAGTTGCTGTACGAACAGCAACTTACAAGAGTAAATCCCTCCCTGCTGCAATGCGAAATGAATAAGGGAGCATTGGAGATGTAAAAGTCATCCTACTATGAATCAGTGGGTTTTCACGGGTAATAGTAAAGCTGTAATAGGACTACCCGTGGAATAGGTTTTAAAAGAGTTCATTTGTTTTATCATCATATCAAATTAAAAATTTAAAAAGCGCACAATTATGAAAATCCGCATCTACGCATTAGTAGGGTTTCTCACGTTTTGTTCTACCCACATGGCAAAGGCTGACACGCCTAAAGAAGTCAAAACGCATATAGAACAAAGTACGGATTCCATCATTCCCTTCAATAAGGGCCCTTATGAAGTGAAGGTAGAGCGCAGCCACTTCATAGAAATGCGAGACGGGGTAAGGCTGTCCACGGACTTATATTTCCCTGTTGGTGCCGAGGGCAAATTGCCGGTCATTATGGAACGTACCCCTTACGACAAGGCAGCCCGTCGTAATTCAGACCCCAATGCGCCCATAAACCCCGCTAATCAGGCGTACTATTATGCCAGTCATGGCTATGTTTTTGCGGTTCAGGACCGCCGGGGGAAATTTGAATCAGAAGGTGATTATACAATTGGTTATGGCGACGTAAAAGATGCCGAAGACACCTTGGATTGGTTTGAAAAGCAAGAGTGGTTCAACGGCAACGTGGGTATGATAGGCTGCTCCATTCCTGGGGGCAATATAATCAAGGCCGCCATGAGTAAGCATAAAACGTTAAAAGGATTGGTACCACAGTCGGCGGCATTCGGTCATGGAACAGCTGGGGGTACCATGGCCAGGGGTTTTCTGCGTGGCGGTGTACAAAATATGACGATGCCGATTTGGACACATGGGTTCGGTTCAAAATTGTTTTACCGTCCCTCCAAGCGCTTGAGCAGGGAAGAGTACTTGAAAATTACCGATAGGTTTGAGCTTAGGCCCAATGTGGACGATTTGGTCGAATATGTGGATTATTCCACAGGTGATTTCACTGAGAAAGGTCTAAAGACCATACTGCATCTGCCCCTTGTGGAAATTGATGAACTCATGGATTCCCCGCCAACGGATTGGGACAACATGGTATCCAAAGCGCCCATGGATGCTTGGTGGTTAGGGGGAGACTATTTGGAAGATGACAATGAGGTAAGTGGCGCCGCGCTGCACGTTAATTCTTGGCACGACTATGGTGCCCATGAAACCTTGCTTCAGTTTGAGCATTTTTCCAACAAGGGACTCACGGAATGGGACCGCACCAATCAATACGTGATCATTGGGCCTTTGGGGCATTGTAGCCTAGAGAACCTGAGTTCAAATACAATAAATGTTGAACGGGAGCTTGGCGATGCCAGATTTGATGCATGGGGCACTTATCTCAAATGGTGGGACTATACCCTAAAAGGTAAAAAAGACGCTTTTGATGGCACAGCCAAAATCCAGTACTTTCTTCCCGGTGCCAATGAATGGCGTTCTTCAAATGATTGGCCCATTCCGGGAACGGTAGATACAAAGCTGTTTTTGTCCAGCCAAGGGTCGGCGAACACTCGTTTGGGAGATGGTATGCTGAAATGGCAGGCCCCTTCTAAAACAAAAGCCGACGATTACATTTACGATCCTGCCGATCCGGTCATGTTACCTTTGCAAGCGACCGTTAATCAGGGTTCTTCAGATATGTCGGAACTGGAGTTACGCCAAGATATTCTTGTTTATTCCACAGCACCCCTTGATGAAGCCCTTGAAATGACCGGTAGAATAAAGGCAAAAATTTGGTTGTCCACAGATGTGCCGGATACGGATTTGGCAATAAAACTGTTGGATGTGTACCCAGATGGCCGTGCATATCCCATAAAGGAAACGTATAAGCGCCTACGCTATAGAGATGGCTATGATGAGGCAGTTATGATGGAGCCCGGTAAGGTGTACCCCATTTACTTGGATGATATGGTAGGGGCCAATGTGTTCAAAAAGGGCCACAGCATACGTTTGGAGATCAGCAGTTCAAACTTTCCCACGTTTGCCAGAAATCTGAACACTGGGGGCAATAATGCCACCACAACTGAATTTCAGAAGGCCAAGGTGACCGTTCATCACGGGGATGAGTACCCTTCCTTTATTGAATTGCCGATCATTGATAAGTAACCCTTTTTTTAAGGATATGGCACACTAGCTGACAAAGTAGTTTTGAACAACTTAAATAAAGAAAAATATGGGAACAAAATGGACCAATGTAGGATGTATGCTGATCCTCTTATTTTCTTCATCTGTAAAAGCACAAATTTCCAATACGGAGCTAAAACTACATGTCTCCCCATCAGAGATGTTATTGATGGATGAATCTGAGGTGGTGGTTGAGGGGGCAACTCCCGGTGGGTTGGTTACTATTGAAGCAAACTTAATTGATGCGGCCAATGTTGTTTGGACCTCCAAGGCGGCTTTCTATGCAGATATAGAAGGTAAGGTAGACGTGACTAAGGCCGTGTCCCATGCGGGCACCTAGCTCGGTAAAGATTCCCGTGGTCTTATTTGGTCAATGTTACCAACCGACGCAAGGGGTCTTGAAAAATGCCAAAGTGCAACCTGCATGCCTGCAGATGCACCTATGTTGCCCCGCTTGCCCATAAATAGGCCTACAACCATCAATTATACCGTTACCGCTGAAACGGAGATAGGGAGCCCCAATGTGCAAAGCAGCAAGGCATCACAGATGATTGGATATATGGCCCCTGGGGTAGTCCGTAAAGAAATCGCCGAGGGAAATTTAAGAGGGGTTTATTTTAGTCCTCAAAATGAAGGGCCCCATCCTGCAGTAATGCTGGTAACAGGTTCTGGTGGCGGAGCAAATGAAACGATGGGAGCACTTTTGGCATCAAAAGGGTTCGCAACCTTGGCTATCGCCCACTTCAGTTACGAAGGACGCCCAAGCACATTGATGGATGTTCCTTTAGAGTATTTCCGTAATGGCATGGATTGGGTGAGATCAACTGCTGGTGCCGAGCGCGTAGCATTGGTAGGTAGATCCCGCGGCGGTGAAGGCGTTCTTGTGATAGCATCTCATTGGCCTGAAAAGGTTGGAGCAGTAATAGCCAACGTACCCAGTAATATTGCTTGGCCCGGCTGTTGCGGTGTTGAAGAAGCGAATAGGCCAACCTGGACACTTAATGGTAAGGGCATACCTACCGCGCCATATTCCTTTGAGGAGGGCAAGGCCTTTCACAACTCAACGGAGATTAGAAATTGGCGACGATTTTTTATGCCAGCAATGCTTGCAGATGATAAGGGTGTTATTGCTGTTGAAAAAATAGAGGCTCCCATCTTGCTGATTTCTGGCGAAGCAGATGCTATTTGGTCTAGTAGTATCGCTTCAGAATTGGTCATTGCGCGGTTAAAACGCAATAACTTCCCCTATTTTTATGAGCATATCAGCTATTCGGGCGTGGGTCATTTTGCTGCCGTGCCGCAATCCATTACCTCAATGACAGGGCGGCCTTTTTTGCATCCCATTACAAAAACGTAAATTGATATGGGCGGCGTAGCCTCAGAGAATGCTGCGGCCTCAATGGATTCATTTAGGAAACAGGTTAATTTTTTAAATATGTCCTTAAAGAACAACAGTGAGAACTAAGTAAAATCCCGAGAAAACGGTCTACGATGAAATCTTTTAAAATTATTTTAATAAACTTTTCTGGGACATCGTACCCCTTTCCCGCTACGGTGGGGGTTTCTTACCAGGGCCGGCGCTCTAATTGGAAACATCACATCTAAATGCCCATCTTATAAAGAATGTAAAGATTTTGAGCAGAATATTTGGTCATTCGTTAAAAACGGGAAAATAATGGCGGACTATAGTGCATATTTCAAAAAAAGATTTATTTTTGAATGAACGCTCATTCAAAAAATTTAGTTGTGCCACGTACCGCAGTCCAAAATTCCATTATAAAGAAGAAAACGCGCCGAAAAATCATGGATGCCGCACTCGAGGTTTTTGGGGAGCGTGGCTTTGACGGTGCCACCGTAAACGAAATTGCCAAGAAGGCGGAGGTGAGCAATGGTCTCATGTACAATTATTTTGTTAGTAAGGAAGACTTGGTCATTACCCTGTTCAAGGATTTTTTGGCCAATCATTATGAGGTTTGGTCCAAGCGGACAAAGGAGGCGAAATCGCCTTTTGAAAAACTGACCATTGCCGTTGATCGTTACATCATTCCGCTAAAGGAGGATCCCAATAAATGGAGCTTGATTCGGGAATTGTCATCCAGGGCGGAGTTCAAGGAAGAATTCTGGCAATCGGTCAACCCTATCAGAGACTTTTACAAAGAGGCGCTGCGGCCCATATACGAATCCTTGGGTCTGAATGCGGAAACCGAGTTCTGGGCATTGCAGACCTATTTGGAAGGCATTTCACTTTGCTATCATTCCTATGGCCACAGGTATCCCTTGGATGAAATGAGGGAAACTTACCTAAGCCGTTTTCAATACTTAATTGATAAACCAAAAAAATAAAAATAAAAAAAGGGCCACAGTTGTTCCACCGTCCGTGACCCCTAGCACTGAATCATCAATAATCCTAAGCTATTAATTAACCCAATGTATTATGAAAAATCCAGAGAATACAAGTTGCAAATGTAACAAAAACATTTGGGGCCTGTTAGGTTTCAAAATGAAAATGGCCTTAATGCTCACCCTTTTATTTGGCCTACATGGCCAAGTACAAATCATGTACGGGGCAAGCGCCCTACTGCAAGAATCGGTGACCATTACGGGAAAGGTAACGGATGTTGAAAACGGCCAACCTTTGGCGGGTGCCAACGTAGTGGTCGTGGGTACTACCCAAGGCGTTACCACGGACTTTGAGGGGATGTACAGCCTTACCGTTCAAAATGCGAAAATGCCATTAAAATTGGAGGCCACCTACATTGGCTACGCTGCAATGACGGCAACGGTGACCTCCAGCAACGGGCCAACCGCCAATTTTGCACTGCAAGCGGCCGCCCAACGGCTCAATGACGTTGTCGTGACCGCCAGCAAGCGCGGGGAGCGCCTACAGGACGTTCCCGTGGCCATACAGGCCATTAGCAGTGAGGCCGTTGAGCAGATAGGCCTGCGGGACATCAATGAGGTCATGGCCTTTGTGCCAGGGGCCTCTGAGGATCTTTCCTTTGGGGCAGGGCTTCGCCAATATCAATTACGGGGTATTCCGCAAGGTCCGGGTGATCCCACCATAGGGTATTATATGGATGATATTCCTTTTAACTTCTTTGGCTTTCAATATGCGCCTTTGGGCCGTACATTCGACGTGGAGCGGGTAGAGGTCCTAAGGGGCCCCCAGAGTACCTTATATGGTGCCGGCGCCATGGGCGGCGTCATGAAGTTCGTTTCCAAAAGGCCGGATCTTTATGATTTTGGTGGCGAAGCGGTGACAGGAACTACATTGACTGCCGGTGGGAACTCAGGATTCTATGGCGATCTTGCCCTTAACCTCCCCATCATCAAGGAAAAGTTGGCATTGAGGCTGACGGGCAGCTATGAAAAAGTGGCGGGTTTTGCGGACAACGATCCCGTGGCACTGCAAGAGGATGCGGCAGAGAATGTAAATGGTGCGGATGTCTCCCAATTTAGGGCCCAGTTGCTGTATAAGGCCTCAGAAAGACTGGAGGTAAAGGCCACCTACATGAGAAACCAAAATGAACAGACGGGGGGCAACTTTTTATCACAGTTGGATCCAGAAGTGATCTTGGGCTCTAAGGATGATTTTGCCAATGTAACCTGGGATGTCATTTCGGGGACCTTCCGTTATGATTTTGATTTTGCCACGCTAACGTCCACCACAAGCGCTATTAAGACGGATGCCTTGAACAGTACCAGCTTCTTCTTGGGCGATGTATTCGGTACGGGGCAACCCATAGGGGTCATCCAAAGTATTTCTGATAATCAGGTGGACGGCTTTAATCACGAGACCCGTTTGGTTTCAAGAGGGGACGGCCCATTCAAATGGTTGGCCGGTTTCTATTTTGTGGAGTCTGATGTTACCTTTGAAAACTTAGTTTCCCCAGAATTGGCCTTCTTCCCACCCACGGAAACCCTGAGCCAGTCTGTTTCCCCCTCGTTCTTCGGGGAGGCCTCTTATGGTTTTCTGGACAATAAGTTAACGGCCCTGTTTGGCCTGCGCTTGTTTAGGGACCGCCGTACTTTTACGGAAAACGGCGTGCGTTTTGACCCCGTTACCTTTGCCCCCATTAATTTTACGGACGTACAGCAGAACACCTTCTCCAGTACCAACCCTAGGTTCAACCTATCCTATAGGCCCAACCAGAACACGAATGTCTATGTAAACGTGGCCAAGGGCTTCCGTGGTGGCAAGTTCAACACCGAGGCGGTGGTGACGGAACACAACGCTTTTGGATTACCTGCCACAAACCTCATTGAGTCAGATGAAATATGGAGTTATGAAGTGGGCACCAAGCTGCGCATGGCGGAAGATCAACTCACCTTGGAACTGGCCGCCTACCGCCAAAATTGGAACAATGCCATTCTACAATTTGCCGTGGTCAGTTTTGCGGACTACAATGCAGGCGATGTACTGGGCCAGGGTCTGGATGTGGGCTTGGCCTATGCACCCACCAATACCCCATGGACCTTTATCTTTACGGGCAATATCAACAGTACGGAGTTTGAGGATATAAGACCGGAACTTTTGGAAACCATTCAAATTCCTACCGGACTGCCGGATCCTGCTTTTGTGGAATCACAGCCATTGGGTTTCCAAAATGGCGATGCCTATCCTTTTGTTCCCGATCTTACCTTAGCTGGCAGTATCAATTATGACAACAACTTGGGCACCAAGGGATGGCGCACCTCCAACACCTTGTCTTTTTCATACCGTGGGGAACAGCCCGGTAATGGGGACATTGTGTCCGATCCGCTGTCCTTATTGCGCTTGCGCTTTGGGGTTTCCAAAGACAATTTTGGCATTACGCTTTTTGGCAACAACCTTTTGAACGACAGGGATTCCAACTACGCACAACGTACCCCGGCACTTACGGCGTTTACACCAGCATTCCCTAGGCAAATTGGGGTAGAGGTGCGGTATGGATTCTAAATTTCAAATACAGACTAAAAATGAAAAATAAGATAATTGTATTGGCGATGGCCGCGCTCCTAACCGCCTGCCAACAGCAAACAACACAAACAATACAGGCAGATTGGCTCATTGCCAACGTTTCCGTTATCAATACGGAAGACGGCACAACGCTGCCCAATGCCTATGTAGCCATTTCCGGAGATCGCATAGACTCTGTGTACACACAAAAAGTGACTCTGGCGGATACCACCAAGATTATGGAAGGTTCCGGAAAATACCTCATCCCCGGGCTTTGGGACATGCACGCCCACCTAAGCTTTAACCATAAGTACCAACAGGGCCTGTTAGTGGCCAATGGCGTAACGGGGGTACGAGAAATGTGGGGCCGTATGTCGCTAATCGATTCCATAAGAAACCAAGTGGAAAAAGGCAGCATGCTAGCTCCCGAAATTTATTCTTCGGGAACCATTATTGGTGGGGACCCTCCCTACCAACCCCAATATGAAAGGGTCGCAAATGCTGAAGATGCCAAGCGTATACTCCAAAAACAAGCGGCCGAAGGGGTAGATTTTTTTAAAATCTACAGCCTTTTGAGCCGTGAGGCCTATTTTGCCATTGCCGAAGAGAGCAAACGCCTGGGCATTCCCTTCGGGGGCCACGTTCCGGAGTCTATCTCCCTCTTTGAGGCCATAGATGCCGGCCAAGCGACAACGGAACATTTGATGAAATTCCTTGCGGCCTGCTCCACCAAAGAGGAGGAACTAAGCAATATGCCCGGTATGGCAGCATTTTCTGATGATAAAATAAAAATGAATATTCAATCCTTTAACGAAAAACGGTATGATTCCATAGTCAACAAATTGGCAAAAGGCAATACTTGGCTGGTACCCACCATGATCGTTAAGTACAATTATGCCAACCTCAACGATACCTTAAAGTTTTCTATAAATCCAGAAAAGGAGGCGTTGATAAATTACATACCAAAGCAAACCGCCAAGCTTTGGGCTTCCGTGCTGAACATGATGCCTTTGGCTTTCGGAGAAAACTATTATGATAGTTCCCAAAAACTTTATGAAAAAGAGTTGCCCCTGCTTGGGGACATGCAAGACAAAGGGGTTAAACTCTTGGCAGGGACAGACTATCCCAACCCATGGTGCTATCCAGGCTTTTCTTTGCATGATGAATTAAAGTTGATGGTGCAGGGCGGTCTCAGCAACCTAGAGGCTCTGCAAACGGCCACGTACAACCCAGCACTCTTCTTTGGCCGAACTGACGAAATAGGGAACGTAAAAAAAGGCATGATGGCCAACTTGGTCCTGCTTAACGCAGATCCAATAAAGGACATCGCCAATACCCAAGCCATAGCGGCAGTGATACTGCGCGGTGAGGTGATGGACCGAAATCGTCTGGACAATCTTTTGGAAACCTCAAAACAACTGGCCAAAAAAGAGGTCAGTGAAGTGGAAGTGGGCGGGTTTCCCATACATTTCCATGATCACCACTAAAATATAAAAAAAGTACCCATGAAAAAAGTCATCATTCCCGTATTACTTGTATTGCTTATGGCTGCCTGCCAACAGCAAACAACACAAACGATACAGGCAGATTGGCTCATTGCCAACGTCAACGTAATCAATACGGAAGATGGCACTACCCTACCCAATGCCTATGTGGCCATTTCCGGAGATCGCATAGACTCCGTGTATACACAAAAAGTGACTCTGGCGGATACCACCAAAATGGTGGACGGTTCCGGAAAATACCTCATACCCGGACTATGGGACATGCACACACACGTTAGCTTTAACCATAAGTACCAACAGGGCCTATTGGTAGCCAATGGCGTAACTGGGGTACGAGAAATGTGGGGGCGTATGTCCCTTATAGATTCTATTAGGAACCAAGTGGCAAAAGGCAGTATGCTGGCTCCCGAAATTTATTCTTCGGGAGCTATTATTGGTGGGGATCCTCCATATTGGCCCAGTTCAGATATAATCGCGAATGCCCAAGATGCGAAGCGTATACTCCAAAAACAAGCAGATGAAGGGGTGGACTTTTTTAAGATCTACAGCCTTTTGAGCCGTGAGGCGTATTTTGCCATAGCTGAGGAAAGCAAACGCCTGGGCATCCCTTTTGGAGGGCACGTTCCTGAGTCTATCTCCCTCTTTGAGGCCATAGATGCCGGCCAGGCAACCACTGAACATTTGATGAAGTTCGTTCCCGCCTGCTCTAGCATAGAAGCGGAGCTCGCAAAATCTCCTGGACTATCCACCTTTGTAAAAGACAAAATAGAAAGCAGCCTGGCCACCTTCGATGAAAGAAAGTATGACTCATTGGTAACAAAACTAGCGCAAGGCAATACCTGGCTAGTGCCCACCATGGTCACCAAAAAAGGAAGTGCGATGGCCAACGATAGCACGATACTGAGCACCAATCCCAAAACGAATCCCCTCCTAGAATATATGCCAAAACATACGGTTGATCTATGGGCCAGTATCCCGTCTTTAATTGAGATGCGCTTTGGAGAGGGATTTTTTGAGGCCAATAAGAAGCGGTTTGAAAAGGAAATGTCACTCCTTGGGGACATGCAGAACAAAGGGGTCAAATTCTTGGTAGGTACAGACTACGCGAACCCGTACTGCTACCCTGGTTTTTCTATGCACCAAGAAATGCAATTGTTCGTAGATGCAGGCTTCACCCCTTTTGAGGCCCTACAGGCCGCTACCTATAATCCGGCTGTTTTCTTTAAAAGGCAAGATAGTATGGGTACCGTTTCTAAAGGAAAAGTGGCCGATCTCGTTTTATTGAACCATAATCCACTAGAGGACATTGCCCATACCCAAGCCATAGAAGCCGTCTTTTTGAAAGGGGATTATATGGGCCGAAATCGTTTGGACAATCTTTTGGAAACCTCAAAACAACTGGCCAAAAAAGAGGTCAATGAGGTGGAAATGCCCGGGTTCCCCCTACATTTCCATGATCACCTCTAAAATATAAAACAAAGTACCCATGAAAAAAATCATCCTTCCCGTATTACTTGTATTGCTTATGGCTGCCTGCCAACAGCAAACAACACAAACAATACAGGCAGATTGGCTCATTGCCAACGTTTCCGTTATCAATACGGAAGACGGCACAACGCTGCCCAATGCCTATGTAGCCATTTCCGGAGATCGCATAGACTCTGTGTACACACAAAAAGTGACATTGGCGGACACCACTAAGGTTGTTGACGGTTTCGGAAAATACCTCATACCCGGACTCTGGGACATGCACGCGCACATGAGTTTTGACCATAGATACGCCACTGGCCTTATGTTGGCCAACGGCGTTACCGGGGCCAGGGAAATGTGGGGCATCATGGATTCCATCAACTATATACGCCAAGGTGCCGAAAAAGGGGACTTCCTGGCCCCTGATATTTTTACCTCAGGTACTATCATAGATGGCAAACCGGCTATTTTCCCCGGGATGACAGAAGTGGTTACCGAGGCAGAGGCCAGGGCTGCTGTTCAAGAACAGGCAGACCAAGGTGTAGATTTTATAAAGGTCTATAGCAATCTTGGCAAAAAGGCGTACATGGCCATTGGAGATGAAGTAAAAAAACAAGGCATTTCCATGGCTGGGCATATCCCCGAGGCCATCAATACCTTTGAGGCCATTGCAGCTGGCCAAACTACGGCAGAACATTTACGTTCCATACAGCTCACTAGTTCCACCAAAGCGGACTCGCTCCGTTTTTCACCGGGATTGGCATCCTTTAGCCCTGATAAGATAAGGGTCATGGTCAAAACCTTTAGCCAAGAACGTTTTGATGCTATTATAAAAGCCGTTGCAGAAAGCAATATGTGGTTGGTGCCTACCTTAGTGGCCAAGCGCAATTATGTGTATTTGAACGACACCATACGCTTCTCTCCAGACCCCAAGAGAAACCCGTTAATAGACCTGATACCAAAATCCAATGTGGATTACTGGAAATATTTGGTAGAGGGCATGCCCATGCAGTTCGGGGATGATTTTTATGCGGCCAACCAAGTGAGGAACAGTAAGGATTTGGCTCTTTTGCCCCAGATGGTAAAGGGAGGGGTGAAATTTATGGCAGGTACGTATTATGGCAATCCCTACGCCTATCCGGGCTATTCGCTCCACGAAGAGTTGGAAATTTTTGCCAATAACGGTATGACCAATGCCCAAGCCTTAAAAACGGCCACCTATTCCCCTGCTGTTTTTTTAGGGCGCGAAAAGGAGATGGGCACTGTGGAAAAGGGAAAAATGGCCAGCCTTGTGCTTCTAAATGCCAACCCATTGGCCAACATAACGAACACGAAAAAGATAGACGGTGTTTTTCTGAAAGGCACCTACCTAAACCGGATGAGATTGGACAGTTTGGTTGAGGTTTCACGTTACTGGGCCAAACGAATTGGCAATGAGGCCGTGGACAATGCACAGGCCTATGGCATTAGTGGTGCATGCTTGCACCATTATCATGGCAGGCAATCCAAAGAAGGAGCCCATTCAGCCACGGAGCCACTGCCCAAAAAATTAAAACCTTGAGCATATGACACCTGAGGCACCACATCTGGATAGCGAGGAAAACAACTTGGATTTTCCATTGGCAAAAAAAATACCGCAGGCAGTGCTGGATGAAGAGGTTCGTAAATTGGACGAACTACAATCGGCACCGATTCACAAAAAGCTTTGGGGCTACGCCAAATTAGGGGGGCCGGGCTTTATGGGGGCGGCCATCACTTTAGGTGCCGGTACCTTAACTGCCTCGATGTTGTCAGGGGCGCAGTTCGGGTACAAGACCCTATGGGTATATTGGGTAGCTATGGGCATGTCACTTTTCATGATGGCGGCCATGGCCCGTTTTACCTCCTTTGGCAAGGAACCTTTTATACGCATACAAAACAGGTACCACGGGAAGTTCATGGGCTCTGTGTTGACGGCCCTTGTAGGTCTGGCCTCGGTGGCGATTATCTTTAATTCTGGCCAATATAGCTTGGGCACCAATATTATAGAGAGTATGACGCCCATTTTGGGCTTTGATTTTCCAAGGGAGTACAATTGGGTGGTCTATATGGCCATTACCGCTTGGCTTACCTTAAACTACGGTACGGGCAAAAGAGGTACCCGAATCGTGGAGAATTTTATGAAAATCTGTATCGGTCTCATGATCATTTGCTTTGGGGCCACCTTATTCATTGTTGGTATAGATTGGGGCGCCTTTATTAGTGGGGTTTTTGTGCCGTGGCTGCCTTCTGGCAAAGCGGGTATAGATTTGTTCATTGCTTCTTCCGCCGCAGCCGTTGGGGTCTCTGATTGGATGTTCTTTCACTATTCCGGGCTCGCCAGAGGTTGGGGAAAGAATCACGAAAAATTGCAGCGGTCGGACTTTTCCATGGGACTTTTTATTCCTTTCGTGGTAATCAATTTCCTAATTGTGATTGTTTTTGCACAGACCCTGTACGGACAGGAAGGTTTACCGGAGACTGCTGGGCAATTGGCTGCCGCACTGGAACCGCTCTTGGGAAAAAATGGGGCCATGCTCTTGTTCTATATAGGATTTTTAGCCGTTCCCATTTCATCTAGTGTGGGCTTGGGCATACTGTCTGGGCTGGCAATACATGAAGCCTTTGGGTGGAAAATGGATACAAGTTCCTTACGATGGAAGATTGTTGTACTCTTGCCCCAGATAGGTTTTTTGGCTGTTTGGTACCCCAACCCATTGTGGTTGGTCATTATTATAGGCGCTTTTTTGTCACTTAGTAATAATGTAGTCGGATGGTCTGTCTATCTATTGCTCAACGACAAGAGGGCCTTGGGTGAAAAAAGAAGTAAATCAAGAATTTGGAATACTGGTGTTTTAGTGCAGATCACTTTGTTGAACATGGTGGCCATATTGTACGTATTGAACCGGATGGGTATTTGGATGTAAATCAAAGAGAAGAACACACTATGGACCTAGATAAAAAATATGGCATCTTTACCTTACGTATATGGGGCCTTGTCCTCAATTTCATCGCTAATTTCTTGGCGATGTACGGCACGGCCAAATATTTCAAGGACGAAATGGGGCCTGCCCTTATGATCTTGGGCCTTGTCCTTACCGTACTATGCATCGGTATCCTTTCCAAACCGCAACAATAACGTAAAACGCAACGATATGAACTTAAAACAATTGTTGGATTCCTCCCCGTTTCATCGCTTGATCGGGCTGAAATTTATAGACAGCGCTGATGATGTGGTAAAAATTGGACTTAGTTACAAGCCTCAACTGGACGGTAGCGATAGCGGCGTAAACATCCATGGCGGGGTCATTGCCACGCTGGCGGACGTTTCCGCATGTTTTGCCATGATGAACAAGACCGGTGGGGATGCACCAAATATTAATCTAGAAGTACATTATACCAGAATGGCCGCGGCCGGCGACGAACTTGTAGCCACGGCAAAAACGGTCAAGGTAGGTCGTACGTTGGGTATTTGTGACGTTGAAATACACAATCAAAACGGAAAGTTAATAGCGGTGGGGCGTTCAACATTAGCAAACGCCGCACCGGCCAGGGAGAAATTGACAAAATAATAATTGACATTACATTAAACGAATATGAAAGCAATAATCCTACACCAGCACGGAGGTGTTGAAGAATTCAAATTTGAGGAAGTACCTACCCCAACCGTGGGGCCAAAAGACGTAAAAGTGGCCATTAAGGCCGTAAGCCTTAATTTTCTCGATATCGTTGTGCGTAAGGGAAGCCCCGGCCTCCATGTTACATTTCCGCACATACCCGGCGGCGACATGGGCGGCGAGATCGTGGAAATGGGCGCAGAGGTAGACCAGTTCAAGGTAGGACAACGCATTTTGGTTCAAGCCATGTTCATCCAAGAAAATGGGCGTCCGGGCCTTATGGGGGAACAAGCCAACGGTGGCCTTTGTGAATTCATGGTACTGCCCCAAGAGCACATTATCCCCATTCCGGAAAAACTTTCCTATGATGAGGCCGTATGCCTACCGGTTGCCTATGGCACGGCGTGGCGCATGCTCATGACGCAAGGGAAGATCACCAAAGAGGACAGTATTCTTATTTTGGGCGCTAGCGGTGGCGTGGGCACCGCTTGCATTCAAATTGCAAAGATGGTAGGCTGCAGAAAAATCTGGGTAACGGCCAGTACGGATGAAAAACTGATGCCGCTTAAGGATATGGGGGCCGATGAATTGATCAACTATACCGAACATCCTGAATTTCATAAGGTGATTCGGAAAAAGAACGGGGGCACAGGAGTGGATGTCGTGGTGAATTATGTAGGGGGCGATTCTTGGGCCACCAGCCTAAAATGTCTTGATAATCATGGTAGACTGCTTACGTGTGGTGGTGCCGCAGGATATTGGCCCCAAACCGATCTCCGGTATATTTTTGGTAAGGAATTGCGCATTATAGGATCTGATGGCTGGACGGCTGAGGACCTTAAAAGCTTATTGGATGCCACGGCACAAGGAGACATAAAACCAATAATTGACAGTAGAATGCCCTTTTCACAGATTGCTGAGGCCCATCGTAAAATTGAGGATAGGGAAGTCATTGGAAAAATCATTATGTACCCTGATTTTTAATCGGTTATAGAAAATCCCCACATGAATCTAGGTAGTTTATTCCAAAAATCGGTATCCTACGCGCCCCAAAAATTGGCCATTTGTCAAAAGGACCAAAGGATTACCTATGGGCAACTAGCAGACCGTACCCATCGCTTAAAGAGCTTATTATTGGAACAAGGCCTACAACAGGGAGATAAGGTACTGTTCCTGATGCTGAACGATTACCGGTTTGCAGAATGCCTTTTTGCGTGTATGCAGTTGGGTATTGTACCGGTGCCGGTCAACATAAAACTGTCCGAATATATCGTACAATTTATTGCCGCCAATTCCGGCGCAAAATGGGCCATTTGTAGTGACCTATTTAAATATACCACGGTAGCCATGGTAGCGCGATCGGACAATAGCCTTTACGGTCATTGGGTCTTGGATGAAGAGGATGGGTATGAGCAACGGCTGCAAAATAGCGCGCCCAATACAAGTGTAGTTTCGGTAACGCCCACATCCACCGCCTTGATGATGTACACCTCTGGCTCTACGGGCAAGCCCAAAGGGTGTTTGTTGGGCCATCATGGGACCTATTGGATGGTGAAAAGAATCTGCCATTCCTTTTTCCTTGAAGACACGGACAGTGCCCTCGTGGTGGGCCCCATGTACCACGCAAATGCCCTTTGGTGCATGTTTTATCCCGTACTCCATACCGGGGGTACCTTGCACATTATGTCGTATTTTGATGCGGCGGACACCTTGCGGAAGATACATGAAAACAGGCCCACATTCTTATCGGGCACACCTTCCATGTTCAGCCTAATGTTGGCCTGCAAAGATGAAATCAAGGCCCTTAAGTTAGATAGCCTGGAATTTGTACTGGTAGGTTCGGCACCCATTACGGAAAAGCAGCTGGAAGCCTTACAGGCCACGTTCGGTTGCGGCATTGTAGAGGGCTACGGGTCCACAGAAGCAGGTACCGCCACCCTTTTGCCCCGTTGGGGCATTCAAAGGATAGGGAGCATTGGCCTTCCTTTACTGGATGTGGCATATAGCGTTATGGATACCAAAAGCCTAAAATCCGTAAAAAAAGGGGAAACGGGAGAGCTCTGGTTAAAGAGCCCGGCCATGTTTTTAGGATATCATGGGCAACCCAAAACCTTTTCCGAAAAATTTCATCAAGATTGGTACAGAACGGGTGATCTGGTTATGGAGGATGCTGACGGCTACCTTTTTTTTAAGGGTAGAACGGATGATATGATCAATTGTGGTGGAGAGAACATCTACCCCAAGGAAGTGACCAATCTTTTATTGCAACATGAAAGGGTCTCCGCTGCCGAAGTGGTGGCCGTGCCACATAAAATAAAGGGTATGGCCCCAGTGGCATGGGTAAAGTTGAAACCTAATACCAAGCTTACAGAAATGGACCTCAAGACCTTTACAATAGACAATGGGCCTGCCTATGCACACCCCAGAAGGGTATTTTTTACAGATGATTTTCCATTGAATGGCACCAATAAAATAGACTACGGCCAATTGAGGGAGATGACCAAACTAAAATTGCCGGAAGGCTTATAACTTGACAAGAATGAAAAATAAAAATTGGAACACGCTATTGATAGGCCATCTTTTTCTGCTCGCCATCACGGTTTCGTGCGGCACCAAAGAAAAAAGCATGCCTCGGCCAGAGACCCAACTATTGATCACCAATGTGAACGTTGTGGACGTGGAGAACGATACCGTCTTGCTGGCCCATGACATTGGGATAAGGGCAGATACCATTGTCTTTATCGCCCCTACCTTGGGCAAAGGTCAAAAAGCTGCCAAGGGCACAACCTTAGACGGTCAGGGTAAATACGCCATCCCGTCCCTCTGGGACATGCATGCCCATCCTCAAGAAAAAGAGGAACTGAATCTCTACGTGGCCACGGGTGTTTTAGGTATCAGGTGCATGTGGGGCTTTCCTTTTTACTTGGACTGGCGCAAGGGCATTGAGACCAATACGCTTGTAGGTCCGGACATTATTACCGCCGGAAAAATCATGGAGGGTACACCACCCCCAGAGTTCAGTACAGTCGTGGACACCGTGGGTAGGGCCGTGGTAGATACGCCAGAAGATGCCCTAAGGGCCATAGAGGCACAAGTGGCCTCTGGGTACGACTTCATTAAGGTATACAACAACATGCCCGAAGAAGCCTACGATGCCTTGATACAAGAGGCCAATGCCCGTGACATCACCGTTGCGGGGCACGTGCCTTTTGAAGTGGGGCTGATGAAGGCCATGAACAGCCAAAGATCCATTGAACATCTTAGGGGCTATATTCAGCATTTAATAGATGAAAACGCCCAGATAAAGCCCGGAATCGACTTTAGGTCAAGGGAGCTTTCTTGGGAATACATCAATGAGGAGATAATAGAAGAGCTGGCCCAAAAAACCGCAGAAAGCGGGGTCTACAATTGCGTGACACTACTGGTGGCGGATTTTCTCTCCCCCCAGGCCACTATGGACAAATTGTTGCAGGCCCCGCAAATGACCTATGTGGCGCAGGAAATAAAGGACCTATTGAAAGACCGTAAAAGCAATTTGAGCTTTCTTAGCAACGTTACGGATGAGGACTACCAAAAAATCGCTTCCCTCTACCCAAAGAAACAGAAACTGGTAAAAGCCCTGGCAGACCACGGGGCGCCAATATTGGCCGGCACGGATGTCTACGGCTTTAATGCCGCCGGCTTCTCGTTGCATGACGAGCTCATAAGATTGAACCAGAGCGGTCTGGATGCCTACGAGACCTTACGCACAGCCACCCTTTACCCTGCCCAATATTTTGAAAAGGAAGCCTGGTGGGGCAGCATAGCGCCCGGTAAACAGGCCAACCTTATTTTATTGGAAACAAATCCCATAGCCAATATCGCGAATACAAAAAATATTGCAACTGTAATTCAAAAAGGAAAAGTACATGATCGCGCATTTCTGGATAGTATTTTGGCAAAAGCAGTAAAATAAAAAATGCACCAAAAAAGAGAGATTCAATGGAGAACAAAGCTTTAGATCATTTCGTACATACCATCAATAATTTTGAAAAGGCCGTAGGCACCATTAAAAATCTAGGTTTCAACGTGCTGCCCAAAGCCCAGCACTTAGAGTTGGGATCAGCCAACTGTGTCATTCAATTTAATAAAACGTATTATGAGTTGGTAGATTTGAGCAATGGCTTGGATTGGTTGGTGGCGCCTTACCAGCAGCGTATGGAATATGGCGAAGGGTTAACACATGTTTCCTTGAATAGTGCCAATTTGGAAGAAGACAGAGCACATTTATCCTTGGCAGGCTTACACCCAGATGAAATCATTTCTGCGCGGCGAAAGATACTAATGCCGGATGGTACGGAAAATGAGACGGATAGTGATTGCTTTTATGTTTGGAGGAAGGATAATCCCTACCTTTCCCTATTTGTGAGTATTCACAAGAAGCCAGAGACCATTTTTATTCCGGAGTACCAAGAACATCCTAATGGTGTGCTTGACATCAAAAAGATAGTGTTCCATACCACACTCCTTGAGGCGGATAAGGCTTATTTTAAAACCCACTACGGCAAAGAACCGGATATCTTGGACGAAGAAGGCTTTGCCATGGTGGGGGCGCGGGGAGATATCAGTGAGGTATTAACTACATCTAAGTTCAAAAGGGAATACGGACAGCTTGCACATATAGATTTGAAACCATTGAAAGGCCTACCCAAAGTAGTAGTTTACGAGGTGGCGGATCTTGCCCAGACCAAGAAACTATTGGAACAGAACAAGGTTCCATACCTGAAATTGCCAAATGGCCTTGGGGTACATGAGGATAACGCCCATGGCTGTGCCCAGATTTTTAAACCCAAACATTCAATTGAACCTTAAATGAAGCAACTATTAGAAACTCATGCCATAACCGGTGGCGGTACAGCTACCCTCTACTTGGAACAAAAACCCTATCTCAATTTTGGCGGCAATAATTATCTGGCACTTAATGATAAGGATGAGCTTAGAAATGCAGCCCAAGAAGAATTGGCCAAAGGTTCTGGCTATTCCATGTTTTTGCCACGTGCCTATGGAGCAAGGGAAAGTGCGTTTGAAGCGGTGGAAAAGGAGGCCTGCCTTTTTTTTGATCAAGAAGCCGCTGTTTACCTACCTTCTGGCTACTTTATTGGCCATGCAGCACTGACCGGACTGAGACCCAAGTACGATGTCCTCATCTTGGATGAACTGGCCCATTGGTGCATTTGGGACGCTGCGAAACTGGCGGAAGTACCTATTCACACCTTCAAGCATTGTGACACGGATGATTTACAGCGTGTTTTAAAAGAACTTCCCCTGGGACAACGACCTCTTATAGGTACGGATGGTGTTTTCGCCACCATGGGAAACCTGCCCCAACTAAATGAATATGCCAACTTGGCCAAAAAAAGGGACGGTATTGTGTTTGTAGACGAATCCCATGCCATTGGTGTCGTAGGGACCAAGGGTAGAGGAACACATGAACATTTTGAGTGTGGTGGAAATGTCTTTTTCGGCGCCACGTTAAGCAAAGGCCTATGCGCCCAAGGCGCCGTGTTTGTAGGGGATTACGAAACCGTTGAACGGGCACAGAAATCTACCGTATTGCGCGGTTCTTCAAAAGGATCCCCCATTTCAGCATCTGTAAGTGCCGCCGCCCTCCGTTACGTGCGCACACATCCAGAACAAATAGCAGAATTGGGAGAAAAAACAAAATTCCTAAGGAATGCACTGCGCAATTTGGGTCTCCACATTGCCGACTCGCCAGCGCCGATCGTCTCCTTCAGCCACGGTGATTTTGAAACCGTGCGTGGCATCCAGGTCCATTTATTCGAAAATAATATCTATGTGCTGCACTCCAACTATATCGCTGCGGGCGTCTCAGGTGCCCTGAGGTGCAGTGTCTTCGGTGACCACACCTATGATCAATTGAACCATTTGGTAACTACCCTAAAAAAATATTTGGAAATATGAGGAACGTATATCTGGACAATGCCGCCACTACACAAATTCGCCAAAGTGTGGTGGAAAAAATGAACGAGGCCTTATGTACTCATTACGGGAATCCCTCATCAAGCCATAACATGGGCCGTTTGGCCAATAACGGTATTCAGAGCACAAGAAAGACCATCGCCCAATACCTGAACGCAAAACCTTCAGAAATCATCTTTACTTCTGGTGGAACAGAGGGGGACAACATGGTGTTGCGCTGTGCCATACGGGATTTGGGTGTAGCGACCTTGATCACTTCCAAAATTGAACATCATGCCGTATTGCACACGGCGCAGGAATTGGAAAAAGAATTGGGTGTGCGCGTGCAGTATGTGAATTTGAACGCATATGGGGAACCGGATTTGGAGCACCTTGAGGAACTTCTGTCCTCTGGAGAGGAAAAAAAGTTGGTGAGTTTAATGCATGTCAACAATGAAATAGGGAACATCACGGATGTCAACACCATTGCCAAGTGCTGTGATGTACATAATGCGCTTTTCCACTCAGATGCCGTACAATCTGTTGGCCATTTTCCCTGGGATGTGCAACAAACCAAAGTAACCTATCTTACCGCGGCCGCACACAAGTTCCATGGCCCAAAAGGCATTGGCTTTATTTACGTGCGCAAAGGTTATGAACTTAAACCACTGATCATTGGTGGAGCACAGGAGAACGGACAACGGGGCGGTACAGAGGCCCATCATAACATTATTGGTTTGGAAAATGCCATGATAGGCGCTTATGAGAACTTAGAGGAAGAACGAGCCCATATTACTGGATTGAAACAGTATTTCATAAATGCCCTACGACAAGCCATTCCCAATGTGGAGTTCAATGGACGCTCTGGTGATTTTGAAAAAAGCACCTATACCTTGGTAAATGTTAGATTCCCGTTCAATGCACAGAAAGGCCTCATGTTGTTGTTCCACTTGAACTTAAAGGGCATTGCCTGCTCTAAAGGTAGCGCTTGCCAGTCCGGAAATACTATGGGGTCACATGTTCTTAATGAAATTTTGGATGAAACTGAAAGGCACAAACCCTCCTTGCGCTTCTCCTTTTCAAAATACAACACCCCAGCGGATATTGATTACACGGTACAAATACTGGCAGAGTTTGCCAATAGCTAAGCAGCAATCCGTATTGCAAAGGAGGTTTGAAAATAGAAAAGACCCTATTTTGGGCTCACTTAAACTATTTTGAATGCAGTCGGTTGTTCAAGGGTTAAGACTAGCCCTACCTTTATACTTTAAATTAAAATAGCACAAATTATGGCAAAGCGAATCATTTTACTTTTGATACTCTGCAACCAAGTTGGCCTCATCGGCCAAAATAGGACGGAATTGATCATAAAAAATAGAATAGACCATCTGGAGAGTTTGGCAAGAGAACCCATGATCGCAGAACATCCGAACGGCTCATTGTTCTTAACAGGTTTTAAAAATGATGCGGACGTTCCCCAATTATGGAGGAGCACGGACCAAGGCAAAAATTGGCAAGCTGTTGATGTGGGCACCTATGAAATGGGCGCTCAAGGAAATTCTGATGTAGACATCTTCATAGATGGGGAAGGCACTATTTATTTTCTCAACATGACTTTCTCCAAATTGATGGGCGACAATAAAAGTAGTGAGGGTGACACCCCAAAAGGAAAACAAATTAATTTGGGCATAAGCAGGGATGGGGGACATACTTGGAAATGGCAGGCCATTTCAAAAAACGACTACGATGATAGACCTTGGATAACAGCCTCTACGAACGGAGATCTACACATTATATGGAACGACGGTAAGGGGGTTCATCATACCATAAGTAAGGATAAGGGTGAAACTTGGATGCTACGGCCGAAAATACATCACAAGGGCGGGTCAAGTTTTCTTGCCCACGGGTCCCGAAACCAACTTGTAGTGCGTGTAACGCCATTGTCCGCTTCTGGGAACATATTTCATAAGGGAACGGATTTGGCTAAAATCAGCCTTGATAATGGGCTTACTTGGAAAGACATTCAATTGCCAGGAACAAGAAATTGGGCAGTTGAGGAGAACATGGTGCCACGATGGGTGGAACCCATGGCCTTTGATGAGAGGGGTAACCTTTACACACTATGGAGCGAGGGCACAGTATTAAAATTGGGCATATCCGCAGACCACGGGGAAAATTGGCGGGAGGAAATAATTTATAAGGGTGGGCATATGGCGTACTTCCCTTATTTGGAACCCATGGGCAATACCCTGTTGTGCACTTGGGTGTCAGGATTTGAGGAGGACCTCAGACATCATGCAGCAGCGCTGAGCCTCAGTGAGACCGAGGTATTTGCACATGAACTTCAACCACAGCAGTTGGATATTTGGTCGAGATTTGTGACTGAGGATTACCAGCGCACCAATGGTGGGGAGTATTTTCCTATCATCCCACTATCCAATGGTAACATAGGCATGGCCACCCCTGTACAAAACAAAAAGGGAAAAAGACTGGGCTTTACGTGGTGGGAATTGGAACTCAACGAATTTTAGCGGATGATGTCTTTAAGACCTGTAATCTAAATCCGCTTAAAACTTACCAATATTAGAGTTCGTTTTAGTACCGATTCTAGCTTATCCAACGGAGGGAAATACTTTCCAGTTTAGGTTTTGAAAAAAAGGAAAATTGGTATGGCGACCATCATTCAAGATGATCAAAATGGCAAGCGCGGTTTTACTTGGTGGCGATTAAAAATAGAAATAGTTAAACCCTAATTGATGAGAACTTTGGGAAATAATAAACTCACATACATTATTAGTTTCAAGGTAGTTCTGTAAAAGGAACGTTTCTTGGGACAGAAGAAAGTCAATAGAAAATTGCTAATATTGATAAAACAGATACATTATTGTTGCTTCTATATTTATTTATCACCTTCTTACATTCTCTTTTGATAGTTGTTATTTTATATTGTTTAAATCATATGCGTCCATATATCCAAAAGAAAACTAATCCTTTTTAAAAAGTCACCTATTCGGTGAGCACAAAAATCCAATCCCTTGAAAAGCCTTATATATAGCGGTTTTAAGGAGTAGGTTCTAGACCCTCCGGCTCCACGATCACTCACAACTGTGAAGTGGCTTAAAACATAAAATCCCATCAAGCATACTTGTTTGGGATTTTTGTTTTAAGGCACCAAGGCTGTTTTCAGCCTTGACAGTTGTATTTGCACAACGGAAGCTTTTGGGAACACCGAAGGTACTCCCTCCGGCTCCACTTCAAAAGCCACCCAAGGGTGGCTTTTTTCATTCTGTCTGAGGATTTCGAAGGCCAGCGCGCCAACCCGTTCCTGCACTGAAAAGGTCCACCGGACCTTTTCTTTACGCGAGGTTGCCTCCGGCTGCCCTCTATGAGGCTCCTGGGATTATATCCGGCTTGGTGATCATCCCTATATCATGACCTTTTGGACCACCATCAATACCCTTGGTTCTGCTCCAAGAATCCATCAATACCGGAAGCGGCGTCCACGGCACTCTGGGGAATGGGGAACAGTCTTTTGTTAGGGTCCGCATCCGTCTTTTCGGTCCAGCTGTCCTCATATTTCCCAAAGCGGATTTGGTCTCCCCTTCTAAAACCTTCCCAATAAAGCTCAAACCCGCGCTCATTGAACATACCATCTAAATCTATTGATGTCAATGGTGGTGGTGTTTGATCGGGCCGGGCCGTTCTTGAGGCCCTTACCGCATTTACGTCTGCTAAAGCCCCTGCACTATCCCCATTTCTCAATTTAGCTTCGGCACGCATAAGGTATACTTCGGCCAAACGAAGGAGCACCAAATCAACGCTGCTGAAATTATTGCCGTTGGGCGAAGTGCGGCTGAACTGATATTTGGCACAACGGTAGCCGGTGTTGTGATAAGATCCCTCTAAGGTAAAATCTACCTCTAGGGTGTGGTCCACATAGGCCACATCACGATCGGGCGCGTTGCCCTTGCGCTGCTGTACGGGATAGATGCGTACGCCACCATCACAGGTTATGAACTGGCCATCCTCTCCCTTTCTAGGGCCCCATTGGGTTCCGCGTATTACACCCCTATCCATTTCAAAGGACAATGGATCCACACAATAATAGCTGTCTTCGGTTTCGGTGGCCAACAGTTTTTCACGCCCTTCAAAATCCATCATCTGGGCCTCCGGCACCATGGTATTTTGTTGGTAGAACCTGGCATCCACTTGGGCAGGGTCCTCTTCATAGGCATCCAACCAACTTTGAATGAAATCTGGGTTAAATGCAGGTCCGTCCGTACCATCCGCACTTGGAAATTCCGGTCTGGGAAACATCGATCCAGCAATGGACCAGTAGGCCCATCTACTGTGCTCCCTGCGAAGCTGGCCCCTCTGATCCAAAGCCCAAATAAGTTCTGGATTACCATTGTTCTCATCGTTGAAGAGTTCAAAGTATTCAGCGGATAAGGAGAAATTCCCTGTATTTATGATATTGTCGGTATATTGTATCACGGCATTCATATCCTCTTGGGTGAAGTTGGGCGAACCATAGGGATCGCGGTAAACGGCCGCATTTAAATGCAATCTTGCCAAAAAGCCCCAAACGGCCGATTGGGTGATGCGCCCAGGGGCTTTGTCCGTATTGATGACATCAACTACGGAGAGCAACTCGCCCTCAATGTAGTCAATGGCCTCTTGGGCCCTAAGCACCTCAGAAAGTTCATTGGAATCGTCTTTTCTTAATACAAGGCCCCAACTATCCAAGGTCAACATGTTCAAATAGGCACGCAACGCTATCATTTCGTAAAGGGCAGCCGTGGCTTCACTATTTCCCTGCTCTGATAGTGGCCGTAATACTTCAATTGCTGCCAACGTACGGGAAAGGTTGGTGGTAACCTCGTTCCAACCATCACCAATTAGATCGTTGGTCGGGGTAAAGCTATGTTGGTGCGCGGCAAGGTACTTGCCTCCATCAAACCAGTCCGTTCCTCCCCTGTAGGGCAAAATGGCCTCATCTGAAGGGATGAGCTGCAGCCCATAGTAGTTGGTATGTCTCCACACCCAGGAAACATATCCGTAAGCAGGTGCAATTGCCCCACTCACCAATTCCGCTTGGCCGCCAAATTCAGCTTCGTCCAGCCTTTCCTCTTCCAAGTCCGTACAATTCCATAGAAGGAGGGACACGATAATTGTAGCCGTAGTTAAAATCCTATTTTTCATAATCCGTATTTTTTTATTGTTTAAAACGATACATTCAATCCGATCAAAAGTGTTCTGGGCGTGGGATACGTAAAACGGTCGACCCCAAAGGTCTGTATGCCATCTATGGTGTTCCCTGTATTGACCTCTGGGTCAAAACCCGAATAGTTGGTTATCACAAAGAGGTTCTGCCCTGTAATGGTAAGTCGAAGATTGTTGACCCAATCCCCCAAACCTATGGTAGAAGGTGACAGGGTATAGCCCAAGGTTGCGTTATTTAGCCTTAGGAAGCTGCCATCCTCAAGATACCTCGTGGATACTTCGTTGGAATTGCTCAACGTTTCATTGGGAAACTGAACGGCAAAGGGTGTGGTATTCAGGTTTCGACTTAACTGGCCTTTTGAGAACAGGCTCATGGCCGTATGGTTATATATTTCATTTCCGGAGACACCGTTGAAATTAACGCCCAAATCAAAGTTTCTATAATTTAACTTTACGTAAAAGGCATAAAGAACATCTGGCAAAGCGCTTCCCGCAACAATCCGGTCGTTATCCAAGGAAACCCCATCTGCAACGACGTCCCTGAACTGGTTTTCGCCTTCGTCATTTATACCAATGAAATCCTTCATGAAAAAGGCTCCGATTGGCTCATTGTTGATATAGCCGTTTATGGTGGCCCCCGTCTGGCCTGCGCCCTGTGCGGCCCCTGTGGTAATCACCGCAAATTGTGAATTCTCCACCCTGTTGTCCGTATACGATATGTTACCCCCTACATTAAAGGTAAAGTCCTCTGAAAAGCTCCCTCTATAATCCAATGCCAGTTCCACTCCAGTATTCTTGATTTCCAAATCAGGAATATTGGTCCAGATTTTCTCCGTGGGCTGTATGGGATCTACCCTATTGGCAAAGAGCACCACATCACTGGTTACTTTATTGAAATAGTCCAAGGTACCCGTTAATTTATTCTGCCATAGGGCAAAATCAAGACCAATGTTCGTTTGGGTGGTCACCTCCCATTTCAGGTCCGGGAAAGCGGTGCGCACCGGTACGGTACCAAAAGGGTAATCTGCCAAACTTACCTCATTGCCCCCAATGGGGTAGGTATCGTTCTCATTCTTGGAATCCACATAACTGGCCAAACTTACCTTGCTGGGTATTCCATCTTGGTTGCCCGTCTGCCCCCAGCTGGCCCTTAATTTCAGGTTATTGATGATGGAATTCTCTGGCATGAACGCCTCATTACTAATATTCCAACCAAGCGCTACGGAAGGAAAATAGCCGTACTTATTGTTCTCACCAAACCTGGAGGAGCCATCCGCACGCATGGTGGCCGTAACCAAATACTTATCCGCATACCCGTAATTTACCCTACCAAAGAAAGACTGTAGTTCGTTGATGAAGGCCTCAGAGGTAAGAATGGTGGGAAACCTTTCTGAACTGATCTGATCTTGGTATCTGGGCTCTATACCGTTATCCGCGAAATCATCCAATTCAAACAATTTTTGTTCAAAGGAAGTCTCTTGATAAGAATGGCCCCCTAGGAGCGTAATACTGTGCTCGCCCGTGTTAAGGGCATAGGTGAGGGTATTCTCCACCAGGGTATTGCTGTTTACGGTGGTGGAGGCATTTAAAAATCCAAATTCAAACCCTTCTATCAAGGAAAAGGGAATCCTTTGTACGTCTCGCGTTGTGGAGGAATAGTCCACCCCTAGGTTCAGCTTATAGGTCAATCCTTTAACGATTTCCACTGAGGGCATGATATTGGCCAAAATCCGATTGCTTACGGCATCATCCGAATAAATCCTGTTACGCACCAAGGGGTTCAACCGTTCATCATAAAAGGAAGGTTCGCCATTGGTAAAGGGTGAAAAGGTAGGGTTCAGCTGCAACATATCAACTACCGTGGCACCAGCATCAGGTCTTTCGTTCAAAGTCCTGGAAGCTGTAAGGTTGAGGTCTACGTTCAGACGTCCGTCCCAAGCTTTTTGATTTAAGTTGACACGGCCAGAATACCTTTTCAGGGAACTGTTCTCAAAAGTACCTTGCTGATCGTCCAAGCCGGTGGATACAAAATAGTTGAAGCTATCCGCCTTTCCACCACTCATGGAGAAGTTGACATTTCTGGAAATACCGGTGCGGGTAAGTTCATCTTGCCAGTCCGTATTGGCGCCTGCATCCAAGAGGTTTCCCCCAATTGCGGTTACTTGGTTCCTAAACTCATTTGCAGAGAAGATGTTCATAGGGGTGGCTATGGTGGCAAAGGCCGAGGAGACATTCAAGTTCATTTCCGTTTTTCCGGCCTGCCCCTTTTTAGTGGTAATAACGATTACCCCATTGGCGGCCCTAGCTCCATAAATAGCTGTTGCAGATGCATCCTTTAACACATCCATGGAAGCAATATCCTGGGGATTGATGAAATTCAACGGATTGGATGCCACCCCTATACTGGAGTTGTCTATGACAAACCCATCCACCACGAAGAGCGGGGTGGTGCCAGAGCGCAAACTCCCAACACCCCTGATGATGATATTTTGCGATGCGCCGGGTTCACCACTTACATTGGTCACATTAACACCGGCCAGTTTACCTTGGAGCAACTGTCCAGGGTTGGCCACCACCCCCTGATTGAAATTTTCACTTTTAATGGAGGCGATCGATCCGGTGACATCAGATTTCTTTTGAACCCCGTAGCCCACCACCACTACATCTTCCAATTGGGTAACATCAGAATTTAGCTGAATCGTAATAGTACTGCGGCCATTTACATTGACCTCTTGGCTTATGTAGCCTATGTAGGAGGCCACCAACACAGCATCCCCATCCACTTCAATGGTATAATTGCCATCAAAATCCGTTGTGGTGCCGTTAGCGGTGCCCTTTTCCATGACAGTGGCCCCTGGCAGGGGAATACCATCTTCATCCGTTATGGTTCCAGATACCGTTTGCTGCACCTTTAAGGTGTGTAATTCGGTATGAAAATGGTCATAAAATGTCCTATTTTCAGTAACTTTACGAGAGTGGGACGTGTGTTCCGCAGTGTACCCGGTTAAGGATACGGCCATGAACGCGGCCAGCGACAGTTTTGAGAGATGGTTTTTAGAAAACATACAGTTAGAGTATTGGATGATTACAGATTTTTTCGATACTTGAGTTGAGAGCCTGTTGCAGCAGGCTCTTTTTTTTGAACTGTAAAAGTAGATGTCGAGTCTGGAAAGGATGTTATATGACCTTTAACAAAGCCTTAAAATATCCTTGATTTTTAGCCTGTTCTGTCAATAAATAGTTTAGTATTTGTAAACAATTGGTATTATTTGTTTACTATTAGTTAATATCCAAACCTAAGTTAAGGGTTGATGACGCCGTTATACGGGTACTGGGAGGGGCTATTTTACTTTTTGGAATCCTCTATTTGAAGCGCACTCAATAATTTGTGATAGATATGGTCATTGCCATAAACTCCTTGAAAATAATGGGCTTTTGGGCCATAGGCGAAAAGCGGAACCATTATTCCGGTATGGTCATCTGTAGTGAAATCCGCTTCAATACGTTTATGCGCCGTACTTCCCTGGGGAAGTGTAAGACCTCCCGTTTCATGATCGGCGGTGACCAGCACCAAGGTTTCTCGGCTATGGTCTGCATAGGCCAATCCCTTAGCGACCGCACTATCAAAGGCCAGACTTTCCTTTATGAGCGGAGCGATTTGGTTCTCATGGCCAAAAGAATCTATTTTGGCGCCTTCCACAAGAAGAAAAAAGGGCTTGCCAGATGCATCCAGATAATCCAATACGTGTTCCACAGCCATAGCTAATGGCGCAGGGCCTTTACCCTTAGGAAAGGTGAACGCCCATTTTCCCTGGCCCACCCCATTGATCTCCTGGAATGATTTCAATAACTGAAAGTTTTTCCCAATCATGGATAGTGTCCTTGATGGGGCGCTCACAAATAAACGGATAGCACTGGCGTTCAGGTCCTCGGCAATTTCCATCTCCATATCCCTATCGCTCTGGTGGGCATAGAACGATGCGGGTGTTGCCCCAGTAATGGCGTCCGTAGTGATGATGGCGGTATAATAGCCACGTCTAGCCAAAACTTCTACCAAGTTGGGTAAGGATTCCCCCTTATTATTGACGCCTATGGCCCTATTGGGAACTTTGACCCCCGTGGCCATGGCCGTTGCACCGGCTGCTGAATCTGTCGTAAAATCGTCGGCTGACTGGGTTTTCACCAATCCTATGTGCTTTAATTGGGTGAGCGTCAGCTCCCCTCCATTGGCAAAGGTGGCGGCGGATATCTGGGCCAATCCATTTCCGTCTCCCAAATAAAGTACTACATTTTTGGGTGTTGACGTACTTCCATCGTTGTCATAAGTGGGCGTATAAACGGCCACAGCCTCGTTATTGGCGTATACCCTTTGTGATAGCGAACTTACATAATCAACACATCTAAAGGGCATATCCGTATTAATGAAATCCACCCCTAGGTCGTGCATGGCTTTCCAAGCCGTTTTTGAGTCGGGCACAGCCCAGAACCTGAACGGTTTTCCCATTTTATGGGCCTCTGCAATTATGGTACTGATTTTTTCCTTGTCTGAGGCCACTAGGCGCCCCTTTCCGTTCCAAGTAGTATACAATCCAAAATTTAAACTTACCATCGCTATCTTATCAAGGACGGCCCGATCTTCAGGAGTTTGTAGACTTTGGTGGTCAAAATGAATGTAATTGGGATAGTCCACATAACGGGACAGTTCTGGCCGGTTCCCTGAAATTACAATGTGCACATCTTTATTTTGTATGATGTTGGGGTACTGTTTTAACACACGTACCAAAGCCTCCATGGTGGGGTACGCACCACTCTTTATGTCTATTAACAACTGTAGCTTCAAGGAATCCGCTTGGGAAGAAAGTATTTCTGAAATAGGTTTTAGGTACAGACGCCCCAAAGTGCGATCGGGAGACAGATCCTTTCTGTCATGGCCCACCAAAAGTTCATCATTCTCTAAGTGGACATCCACTTCAATGGATTGGACGCCAGCTGCATAGGCCTTCCAGAAAGGTACGCTTTGCTCGTAGTCGTTATGTGAATGTATTTTTGGGGATTGCCCATGCAAGCCTGATATCAAAAGGAATATCGTAAAAGCGGTAAACGCAATACCATAGGTGGTCTTCTTGAACATCTTTAACTTAATTTTAGTGAGTGGTTCCCCTACACTTCGTTGACATGAATTCTGCCCCTGTTCCTTTGAGGGGCAATTACTGAGAAACCTTAAAAGTCCAGACTATTTTTAGAACCTAGCTTAACTTACTGTAAAGATTACCTTATTAAAAGGGGTGTTCTTGATTACCGGTTTATTTTACCCAATGTGTGTTTAACCATCCACTGCGTTACAGTTGCAAATGGAAAAAGGGTACTGTTGACCTCCGCGATCACCCATGGGCAAAATGAAATAAGTAGGCCACAAAACAGCTATTATCCCGGATGTGCATGATGAAAACATAGCCAAGCCGTGTCTTGTCAAGTACTGCCTTACCCTCTATTCAAGGTAAAATTTAACATATGGGGAACTCTACCAGAAAAAAAAAGGAGAGTGGGTATCTTCCTGCTTCATTTTAATGCAAAAAAACATTGGAATTGCCACTTCATTGCAATAACGAAGCCAACCTATACCACAGGCCAGGTTTAAGAATAGAGAATTGGGTCAAAGACAAAAACCAGTGCTCCTGGAACGGGCACTGGTTTTCTAGACTAATTCAACTAACTCAAACTCAGTGCAAACTTCTTCATTCCCTTGCTCTTTTAGGTTATGTAAATACTAACATACCATTATTAAAAGCGCAAGTTCATTTTTTGGGGGATACCTTTAGGGCCGCGCCCATCTGCGGAGCGGGCTGCAGCTGCAGTGCGTTTAAAATGGTGGCGGCTATCTGGTTGCTGAAGACCTGTGCGCCCTCCTGTATCTCCCCTCTTGGGACCACCCCTTTTCCAAAGGCCAAGAGCCATACCTCGCCAGCACCTTTTACATTACTACCATGGCCCTTCCAGGTTTCCAGGGGCTCGATGCCCCTGCCGTGGTCTGTGGTAACAAGAAAAAGCGTGTTGTCTTTATAATACGGGTCCGTTTGGCAAAAACGCCACAGTTCCTGGATCAGGTCATCTGTGTTGTGGGCCGATTTCAGGTAGGCCGCATAGTCCCCATCGTGGGCAAAATCATCCGTTTCGCCATAGGCAATGTACACGAAGCTGGGATGGGCCTTCTTCATGTATTCCAAGGCATAATAATGCGTGAAGGCGTCCAAGCGCACCGTGCCCCACGGACTGGGTACCTTGGGCTGCAGCTCATTCAAGAACATCTCACGCTCGGTAAGTCCGTCTCCTGTTGCCAATTCAAAACCGGCATTTACGGGTATGCCGGAACGATCCTCGTTGATGATGTACGGAAACACGTCCCAACTTCCAAAAGCGGCCACTTTGCCCCTGTACCGTGCATCCTTGTTTGCCATTTCCAGCACAGTGGTATTGGGGTTGGGAATCTTATCATTGCTCGTTATACGGGCATCATCCGCCCTACCGGAAAGAATCTCGTTATAACCGGGATAAGAAAACCACATGGTATTGGTGAGGTCTACCTTGCTCCCCAACTTTCTATTGCCGTGCAACTGCCCCATCCGTTTTACCTCCGTCCATACAAAGGGTAACAATACGGTGCGCCGCTCGGCTGCGGTCTCCCTCCAGAATTTTTCCTTGAGCTCCGTAGTATCGCTGACATACGCCCCATTTGTGATCAAGAGCGGATCGGCCCCTGTAAAGAGTTCTTGCCAACGGAGACCATCCAATGTGATCAGCACCACTTTGGTATTGGCCTCCATTTTCTCTTGGGCCATGGCAAAACCTACCAAAAATAGGCATGTAAGATAGATGATTCCTTTTTTCATTGTGCTTTGGTTTTAAAGGTTGCGGCGGCGGACCAATCACTCCAATTTAAGTTCCGGTCCCTATAACGTACCCTCCAAAAGTAGGTCGTATCCGGTTGCAAACGTTGAGTGGGTTCATCCGTAAGGTCATCATTTTTTTGAAGATCCTGCGCAAAATACCAATTTTCATGCTGCTTAAAACTGTTCCATACCGGTTTTACGAAATCCCGGGTTTCGGACACCTGCCAGTGGGATGCCCCGTGCTGGGCATGGGGATGGTTGCTTTCAAAGGGCGAGGCCTTTAACAAGGGCATTTTAAAGTCAACAGGTTCATTCATGGGCGCCACGGGCTTGGGGGCATTTGGCTTTCGTGATTTTTTCCAAACCACCACGCTGTCCGTCACTTTATTTTGCCGTGCCTTGGTTTCATTGCCCATGCTTATTCGTTTCATGGTGAATTTTGGGTCGTCCTTATGGGCATCCACCTCAACTACCACGAAGCCATACTCATCGTCGCTTCTCGTAAACTCGGCATAATCCCGCCCTTCAAACTCCCCCCAATTGTCAATGGCGCCACCTGCGGAGGCCACATTTACCCAAAGGTGCGCATGGTCTTGTGATTGCCCTCTGGAATAGCCATGGGTGTGCCCATAGAAATGGATGCTGGGCTTCCCGCTTTCGGTGCTGAACTGTTCCAACATAGCAACGACCTTGCCCGTGGAGGGCCTTTCTCCCGGGATCCATAATTCTGATTTGTAGGGATGGTGCAATTGTGCAAAGACAAAATCAATACGGTTGTCCTGGGCGGTTTCCTTGAGCAGCTGTTCCAACCAAGCAAATTGTTCCTTGCTATCCGCGTAACCCTCATTGCTATTGAGACCTATGACGCGGGTATTGCCGTAATCCTTGTACCACCAATGCTCGGCATAGGCCGGAGTACCGTTTTGGGGCAGACTGAAATACTGAAAATAGAATTTGGAGTTTTTCTCATGGTTCCCCAATACCGGGTACACCGGAACCTCAGCAAACAATTTTTCAGCAGGTGTAAAAAAATGATTGCGCCATTGTAAGTATTTGGTTCCATTTTCCACAAGATCCCCGGGGATGAGGACCATGGCCAGATTGTTGGGCAGGTTTCCGCCGTAAGTATCTGCCATGTATTCCAAAACGCCATCTTCCACAACTTCTGCAAATTTGTTGGGGTACTGCCAATCATACTGCATATCACTCATGGCCATGAGGTTGAAGGATTCACGGTCTTCTGAAAAAGGTGGTGTTTTGAACCGATGGATGTCCGAAACCGTTTTCCCAGTGCGCACCCGGTAAAAATATTCCGTAAAACGATCCAACCCGGTAAGTTGTACTTCATGCAGTTTAGCATCGCCAAAATTCATGGCTTCCGACCTTCCAAGGGCCTTTTTGCCCAGCTTTTTTGTGGTGCCCCATTCCACGATGCTCTCCTCCCCCTGTGATGTTTCCCATTTAATGCTGATGTAACTTGGGGTAGCATCCTGCAAATAGGGCTTAATGAGCATCTCAATATCCGTTTGCTGCGCCGTCAAAGACAGGTGTACCAATACAATCAGCCCTATGAGGGTCTTCCTATTTTTCATGTTCAGTGTTTTTGTTTTCCAAAGTTTTGAAGGCATTTTCCAGTATGTCCAGACTTTTTTCCAAATGGGACCTAGGAATGGTGAGGGCGGGACAAAGTTGCAAAACATTGCCGGCGGAGACCTTAAAACTGAGCCCGTTTTCCAAGCACTGGTACATGATTTCCTCCGCCAGCGCTGTGGCCTTCTCTTTTGTTTTCCTATTTTTTACCAGTTCCACCCCCCAAAGAAGCCCTCTGCCGCGGACCTCCCCTATGCAATGGTATTTTTCCTGCAGGGCGTTCAGGGCAGCGCACATGAACACGGAGTCCCTGACCGTTTTGTGCAGCAGCTGTTCCTCTTCAATGATCTGCAGGGTGGTGAGGCCTGCCATGGCACCCATAGGGTTTTTTTCATGGGTATAATGCCCTAGGGAAATATCTCCAAAGCGATTATAGGCATCGCGGGTAACGATGGCCGCCTGGGGAAAAATGCCCCCACCCAAGCCCTTGCCCAAGCAGAGAATGTCCGGTTCTATCCCAAAATGTTCAAAGGCGAACCATTTGCCCGTTCTGCCCAAGGCTATGGGAATCTCATCTAAAATGAGCAGCACCCCATAACGGTCGCACAATTTTCTGGCCTGTTGCCAAAAATCCACCGAAGGTATCTGCACGTCCGTATTGCGTATGGTCTCTGCCATAAAGGCGCCAATATCGCCCTCTTTTGCAAAGACATATTCCAAGTGTTCCAAACACTTGGCCTCATTGCCTTCAAAAATACCGCGATAGGTAACGGGCGGCGGAATGCGTTCCACGCCCGGCATCAAGGGGCCCATGTAGGCTCTGAATTCGGACTCGCCCCCTACGCTGATGGCATCCAAAGAGGCCCCATGAAAAGAATCCCAAAAAGAGACCACCTTAAATTTTCCGGTTACCGCACGGGCCAATTTCAGTGCAATGCCTATGGCGGAACTCCCATTTGGGGTCATCAATACTCTATTCAAATCTGATGGCAAGAGCGATGTGAGCTTCTCCGCAAATTGAATGGCCACTTCATTGGTGTAGCGCCGTGTGGAAAAGGTAAGCCCCTGTAGCTGCTCTGTAAGGGCCTTGACCAACCCAGGGTGGGAAAAGCCCAATTGATGCACATTGTTCCCATGGAAATCATAGTACTTTTTGCCCGAAATATTCTCAATAAAAGGCCCCTGACAGTGCTGTAGCACATCCAAACAAGGCGTGGATAGCGCTTGATGCAAAAAATAGCGGGCATCTTTATCCAACAGGGCACGGGTCTCTTTACTGATCTGGGTCGCCTGCCAGTGTGCCCTTGCGGGCGTATGGTTCACATCGCCCTCCGTGGGTGTTTGTGCGGGTGCCCTTGTGTGTTTATCTGGATTCATACGGTCCGTGCTTTGAAATGATTTCCCTGGTTTCCGTTTGGTCGTTTAGGACGAACACGGTGTACGTTTCCCCTTTGGGCCCTACGCGCACTACAATGTGCCCCCCTAGACTTTTGTATCTGTTCAGCCGCTCTCCAATGACGTCATGGGCGCCCTGTAGCATGACCGTGGCAAAAACGTCCCTTTCCCCTGGGTAGAGATCTGTTGATAGGATACGGCGCAAAACCTCTTCCCCGGGGTGGTCTGCCGTCCAGTTCTGCTGTATCCAGACCCTTGGGCGTATAGTGCGCACATAAAAGGCATTCTGGGAATCCCTGTTGCCATGGTGGTTCAAGGTGGCCACGTCCACGGGCCCAATCACCGGAGCCAAGTGCGATTCCAAGGCATTCAGATCCGTTGCGCCCAAGGCATCCACCCCACTTATATCGCCCCCTGTAAAATAATCAAACTTACCATAAGTGATCTTAATGGCATTGCTCAAGGGGTTTTCCCCAGGATATTCCCCCTTTTGGAAGAGCGCCATGGTTTCTTTGGCCACCCCGGTCCAAAGAATACCGTTGGAAGTCAGATTGCGGACAAAAAAATGAGGATAGCCAGCAGCATTATAGTGCAGCCCCATCTGGTCTTTTTCCCCAACCACCATAGCTTCATGCAAGGTTCCATTTTCTTGGGCCTGATGCTCCAAAAACCGCCAATAGTTCTCCAACGTGGGCATCATCCCATACGGATCCGCAGCAAACCTCGCCCAAGCCTTTACCTCTTTCGCTTTAAAATCTATGGGAAAGGCGTGCCCCCGGTCCACTACTTTTTTAATGGGTATGAGCGACCCCACTTCCGTAATGCCCGTTAAATAATACCCTGCGGGATGTTTTGTTCGAAGGGAATCCATTTCACCAAAGTGATCGTCATGGTAATGGGTGATCAGGGCATAATCCAATACCAGGGGCCTGTTTTGGGGCGCAAATTGCTTAATGTAGTCCACGATCCATTGTGGGGCCGTCTTACCGTTATGGGGCACCAAGGGCGCATTTCTGGTGGAGGTGGTCCTTGGGTGGGTCTCTGACATATCACCGGCATCCACCAAGAGCGTAGTGCCATCTGGGAAGATGATATACGCCGCATCCCCCCGCCCCGTATGAATATGGTGTATGTCCAACAAGCCAGGCGCCCACGCTGGCAATTCCCTAGGAGCCCTTTGGGCGGTTGTGCATAGCACTTGGCAGAGAAGCGTAAAGAGCAATAAAAACGTTCTTTTCATCTCAAGGCCTTGTTAACAGTGTTGTGGGCACTATTTGTTTCACTTTATCCGGACCGGCCATATAGACATCTAGCCAGCCCGCGCCACCGCCATTGAACCATTCAACTTCCAAAAGGTGTGTGCCCGCAGTGAGCTCAAGGCTTCCCTCTTTTTCCAAAACTCCATGATCGCCATCATTGTCCACCACCAATTGACCATCCAAGTAAAGTGCACTGCCATCATCTGACCGCAGGTAAAAGGTATATGCTCCGCTCTGGGGCAAGGTGATGTTCGCCCTTGCCCTCAGGGCCGTGTTCTCCCCTATCCGACCCTGAAGCTCCTCTGATGAAAATTCATACAAAAAACCCGTTTCCTTGGGCATGACCCCATTAAAACTGGGCAATGTGGTGAGCGCCTTCATTTGGTAAAGTGCATAGGCAATGGGTGGTTCTTTATCCTTCGGCCGTACACGGATGTGGGCCTCTGTGACCAAACTGGCCAAGGCAGCATCCTTAAAAATAGCGGATCGCACTTTTGTGTTCTGCCGCAGGGTCAGGGTATCCGTATACACCGGGCTGTCTTGCGTTGGCAGGGAGCCATCCAAAGTATAGCGTATTTGCCCCTCTATGGAAGGATTTTGCAGGGCCAATTTGGCCTGGTCCACGAACAGACCGCCCCCCGGAGCATAACCGGACGCCGGTGGCGAAAATAGTGGCCCCGGTGCGTAGATCGTCATCGCATTGTCATTGGGGGCATCTTGGCCCTCAAAGGCCTCTTTGACCGGCCGTCCTATCCATGCCGAATGTGGCCTTATTCCTAGGGCGTAGGCCACTGTAGCGGCATTATCATACTGGTACACGGGGCCTTTGATGGCATACCCCTGTTTTATGCCCGCTCCCCATAGAATAAAGGGAATTTCCATTTCCGCCAAGGATTCCCCGCCATGGCCTTTGCCCACGCCGCCATGGTCTGCACTGATAATGAGCAAAGTCTTGCCCTTCATGGGTGACGCCTCAATGGCCTGTACCAGCTGTTTCAAAAGGGCATCCGCCTTTTCCACTGCTTGGTAGTAGGGTGGTGTACCGTGGCCGTGCTCGTGACCGGCATGGTCCACATGGTCAAAATGTATAAAGGTGAAGTCTGGGGATTTTTCCAAAAGATACGTACTGGCCTCCACGGCAGTTTCCTCCTCGGTTATTGGGTGTACATTAAAATCAACTGCCTGTTTTTCAAACAAGCGGCCAAAACCGCCCCAGTGGTATATGGCCCCGATTTCCACCGAATCTCGCTGGGCATCCAAAAGTCCGAAAATGGTAGGGAACAAAAATGGATCACCTTGTGCCACCGTTGGCAAGATAAGATTATCCCGCTCCCAGGCATTGGAGGTAATGCCGTGCTGTTCCGGCCCGGCGCCCATGATCATGGAGGCCCAATTGGGACTGGAGCTGGTGGGCAATACCGCCCGTGCATGGAGGGTGTGCGCCCCTTCGGCCATCACTCTGTCAAAAGTTGGGGTATCCGCTTTTCGGAGTCCGTCTGGGGAGAGCCCATCAAACCCGATGACAATGACATGCGCTATGTCCTGCTCGGTTTCAGAGGTCTTTGTATTACAAGACCACAGGGCGAGAAGCCCCATGGTCGGTAACAAGAAAAATAAAAAAATGAATCTTGATCTAGTCCACATCCCACCACATCTTAGTATTGATGTTGTCCGCACCTTGGCGCTGTACGGCAGCATTATAATTCGCCTCATTGGTCGCCTTTACGGAATTGGGGTACTGGAAACGTACGGGCACTTGCCCGTCGTTGGCGTTATCCGGACCGGGAATGACCTCTGGCATGCTTGTTCTTCTCCAGTCTGACCAGCCTTCAAAACCGGTGTAGAAGAGGGAAATCCATTTTTGTAGTGCGATTTTGGACAGGCGCTCATCGCCTGTGCCCGTTAGGGCAACGGTAGGCTGGGCCAAATAGGCATCCAAATCCGTGCTGGCCATGGCGTTCGCTATTTCCGTCCATCCCCCAACGGCCACCCGATCGGTATAGTATTGAAACGAGGCCCTTATGCCATTTTCATAGTAGGTGGCCGCATCCCCTACTGAGATATAGCCACGTTCCCGTGCTTCAGCTAAAATAAACTGCAGTTCTGAGTAGCTCATGATGATGGTCTGCGAGGCCGTGGGAGAGGCCTGTTCCGGATTACAGGCCCTACAGGCCAACAAGATGCCCAACCTGGAGATGAAGTTGGACCCAGATTCGTCTGGGTTGCCCGACGGACTGTACCCTAGGGCCGCCTCATCATCAAGACCATTGGGCATGCCCACATAATCATTAACATCATCTGAATAGATGCCCTTACCAGAAGCAGAGGTGGGCTGTGCAAACACCACCAACCTATTATCATTCAAGGCTTTGAGCCTTGTTTCCAAGGTCTGGCTCAGCCGTACCTCGTCAAAGCTACCGGACCGGGTATTGAACTTGGGCTGGGGATTGTCCGAGTTCCACTGTACCACGGCCATATCCTCATTATTTTCAAATATGGGAAAATCACCTGGATTTCCAGTTATCTGGGCCATACCGGCCACTGCGGTGGCATTGTCCACATCACTGATGCGCATCAATAGCCTTAACCTTAAGGAATTCGCAAATTTCTGCCATTTTAGGATATCACCGCCGTAGAAAATATCCCCGGTTATGTTGGCAGTGCCCGCCAGTACCGTATTGGCAGTTTCCAAATCCGCCAAGAGACCCTCATAAATTTGCTCTTGCGGGGTAAAAACAGGCGTTACATTACCTTCACTTATGCCTTGAATAGCCTCTAAGTAGGGCACATCACCGTAAGCATCGGTCAAATAGGAATAGATCCAGGATTTCATGACCAAGGCCACTCCATAATAATTTTGGGCCTCAGGGTTTTCTTGGGTTCCCCTAATGATGTTCTCCACATCCCGTAGCGAGGCATAGGCATTATTATAAGGGTCTCCTGAAGGGGACCAATTGTAGGTATCCCCACTGGTGAACTGCAATCTGGCCCCATATTGGACCACGGTAAAACCCTCTTCCCAACCTTGATCTCCCCAATTGTAGGCCATTTCCCGCTGTATCCCAGGCAATAGGAGCTCTGGTTGAGCGGATGATGGAAAATTGGGATTGGTGTTCAGGGCCTCAAAATCATCCGTACAGCCTGTGGCCATTAGGAATGAAAGTGCTATGATCAATACAACTTGTTTTTTCATCTGTTACTATTTTTTATTTTTAAAAGCTTACCTGAAGGTTGAAAGTGAACAGGCGGGTACTGGGGTAGGACATATTCTCAATTCCAGGTTGCAGGGTGCCACCGCTTACGCCCACCACTTCTGGATCAAAGTGGGGGTTCTCTGTCCATAACAATAGGTTTCTACCCGTAATGGAGAACCGGGCACTGGAGATGGGCAATTTTTCCAGCATTTTTGGGGAAAACGAATAGCCCAAGGTCACCTCCCTTAATTTGGTATAGGAGGCATCATATTTGGCGGCCTCCACATTGTCCCTTTCATAAAAGCGATTGTTATAGGTCCTGGCATCCACGTTGGTGGTATTGGGCACGTACACGGGGTTCTGTGCGGTTCCGGTATTCAGAACACCCTCTGCCACAATGCCGTTTTCACGTCCCTCCAAGGTTTCCATCAACTGGCCCGAGGTACTACCAATGGTCTTGGTCCTAGAGACCACGATGCCCCCTTGGCGGGTATCGATCAAGAAACCAAGGTCCACGTTCTTGTATTTAAAGGTGTTTTGCACCCCAAGGGTAAAATCCGGCGCATAATCTCCCTGATAGACCAAATCGTCCGTACGGATGGGGATGCCCTGTGAGTTGACGATCTTTTGACCAAAGAACTCGCTATTGGTATCCTCCACACGCTGAAATCCGCGCCCATAAATGGCACTGATGGAACCTCCCTCACGTGCTTGGATAAAGGCGCCGTTACGGCTGGTAAGCGTAAAATTAACGCCCCCAAGATCCTTCACCTCACTGCGGTTGGTCGCAAAATTAAAGATGGTATTCCATTTAAAATTATTGTTGAGGACGGGCACAAAGTTCACTATGGCCTCCACCCCATAGTTGCGAACCTCCCCAGCGTTGATCAATTGGCTGGAGTAGCCACTGGCAATATCCGTATCAATATTGATGATCTGGTTCCTTGTGGTACTATCGTAATAGGTTAGGTCAAAATTCATGCGACTTTGAAAAAACCGTAGGTCCAAGCCAAACTCATAGGAGGCGGTGATCTCTGGTTTTAGGTCGGCATTGGGTATCAGGGCAGATTCTGTTAAAATCGGGGTAGACCCGTCAAAAGGAATTTCATTTTGATAGAAGCTGAGAAGTCTGTAGGGGTCCGTATCATTCCCCACCTCTGCATACGCTGCCCTGACCTTGGCAAATGAAACCCAGCTGGGCAGGGTGAACATATCACTGGCTATGGCACTGAGCGTGGCAGATGGGTAGAAATAGGAGTTATTGTCCGTTGGCAACGTGCTAGACCAGTCATTTCTGCCCGTAACATCCAAAAAGAGCTTATCATCATAGGCAAAACGGGCAAAACCATATAGACTATTGATTCGTTTTTCAAAATTATTGGAGCCCACCTGTACCGCTTGCCGACTATTATTGAAGGAGTACACCCCTGGATTAATGAGCTGGGGCGCCACACTTTTGGTGAAATCCTGGCCTTGACGCAAGTGGTTGCCGCCCGCTGAAACGTTCACGTTCCACTTTTCATTAAAGGTCTTGTCATAGCTCAACAGGAAATCCGTGTTGCTCTCCTCAAAGAAAATATTGTCCTCTTGGTAGGTACCAAACGGAAACCGCTGGGTACTGAAGGCCCTTTTGCGTTCCCTAAAATCACGGTAAAAGTCCCGACCAGAACGCAACAGCAATTTCCAATTATCCGAGATATCATAGGTGAGACTTACATTCCCAAAGATGCGGTCCTTATCTTGGGCATTCGTATTCTCGAACATGGTAAAGAAAGGATTGTCATGGTAGTTGTAATTGTAGTTGAACTGGTGGCGACCTTCCAGTCCGGGCTGCCAATAGTCCCTGAGATTATTGGTGTTGAGCTGCCTACCATACCAGATGAAAAGGTACATGATACTTTCCGTACCATAACTAACGGAGGGCCTATTGCCACTATCCGTTTTAATGTAGTTCATATTGGCGTTCACCGTAAGTTTGTCCGAAAGGTTAAGGCTACCGCTGAAATTGAAGGAATTACGTTCTAGATCGGTATTGGGCAGCGTACCTTCTTGATCTAAATTTTGAAAGGATAATCTCATATTCCCATTTTCCCCTGCCTTGGAAACCGCGATACTATTGGTCTTGGTTATGCCCGTTTGAAAGAAGTCCTTGGTATTGTCCGGATTGGACACCCAGGGGGTTGGGGTAATGGGCGCATTGCTGACAAAAATATCACCTCCCCGGGTACCATCTACCCTTGGGGAATCAAATTGGGGTATCAAAAGGCCCGTATCCATACGAGGGCCCCAACTCTCATCCACCCCATCCGCAATACCGGAACCACTCCCGTCAACGAAGGCGAACTGCTGGTTGTTTCCTTGGCCATATACATTTTGCCAGTCCGGCAACATGAAAATATTTTCTATGGATACTCCCGTATTTACGGTAGCTCCAAGCCTTCCACTTTGTGATCTGCCTTTTTTGGTGGTGATGATGATGGCACCGTTTGCGGCACGTGCCCCGTACAAGGCGGCGGCCGCGGGGCCTTTTAGTACGTTGATGGATTCTATGTCCTGTGGATTGATCTCCGCCGCACCATTGCCATAGTCCACCTCTTGGGTGCCCGCACCGCTGGAACCCACGATCTCGTTGCTAATGGGGGTACCGTCCACTACAAAAAGTGGTGAGTTGCCATTGATGTTCAAAGAAGCATCGCCCCTAATGGACACCCTGGCCGATCCGCCAAGGCCAGAGGGGCTATTGGTAATCTGCAAGCCCGCTACTTTGCCCGATATACCGTTCAACAAATTGGGCTCCCTTGCCTGCACCACCTCTTCATTGTCCAATTCTTGCGATGCGTAGCCCAAGGATTTCTTTTGGCGCTCTATGCCCAGGGCGGTGACCACCACCTCATCCAATTGTTGGGAATCCGGGCTTAAACTCACGGTAAGGGGTTCCCTGTCCACTACATTGACCTCTTGGGTAACGTACCCAATGTAGGAGATCAAAAGAACGTGGTCATTTGAACTGAGTTCAATTTCAAAATTTCCGTCAAAATCCGTGGCCACACCATTGGCCGTGCCTTTGGCCACGACCGTGGCCCCGGGCAAGGGTACTTGGTTCTCATCCAAAACCTTCCCCCTGAAAACCTCTTGTGCTTGGCCAAAAAGACCTACCAAACACGTAAGGGCGATTAAAATCAGTGTTCTTTTCATTTTTTTCGTATTTGTAAAGTTTGGTATATTATTATTCAACAAATATCATAATGAAAAGTTAAGCCCGTTACCTTTATATAT
>CAKZLG010000035.1 GCA_937125035.1 uncultured Maribacter sp.
CTTCCTTGATTTTTGGGTGGTTTATTTCCTGTTCCATGGCCCAAACCACAACTTTGCCTAGCTTAACCACAACCTAGGGCCATCTCACAACAATAGTTATGTAGAACGGCGGAAGGCTCTTACTTTTATCATGTAATTAAAGCGAAATAATAAGTTTTCATTTTCATATAGTGTTCTCGTAAAAGAGTCCTGATCGCAAGACAGGGCTCTTTTTAGTTGGTGCACTTTGGTCCTGAACAGGATGGTCGCTTACTTCGCACACACTTACCGGAGTTTGAGTTTTCTTACCGGCCACAGGAGGTAAACTATGTGAATAAAAGCCTTTGCCCTTGGTAACCTTTACCACGTTCTACATTATTGTTTACCAAAGAAAGGTGTTACTTACCTATGATGACGTACTTACAAACTTCGCTGAGCAGTACATCACAAAACTTTATTTTTGTAAAATGACCTCGCACCATATTATTTTTTAATTTCATCACTAATCCGTTATAGTAATGATACTTACAAAAACCACCACAAAGGGTCTAAAAATAACTGTTTTACTCCTATTGGCCGCTTCCCTTTTTACGGTGGGGTACAACGCTATGTTTTCAACAAAAAATGAGAAAAACAGTAGTGTGCAAAGGCCTAATGCAGCTGGTATAAAGAATAGTCTCAATGACTTTTTCAAAGCAACATATGGAAACGATGTAACGCTGGAAATTGAATATTTGCGCAAACATTCCACAACTACAGGGGTTGGCCTGCCAAAATATTATATTTGGGTAGTTGTAACTACCCATAAAGCAGTGAAGGAAGAAGGTGTGGTAAGGCTAGCTGTAACTCATGAGCACCAGGTAGACATCACCCATTATTTTTCAAAAAAAGAGATTTTGGGGAAAATCACTCAAATTAAGGAGGTTTTTCCAGAGTCCGTGGTCAACAGGATAAATGAAAAATTATAGACAAGGTTGTTATTATACCATAAAGCTTACCTTTATTTAGTTTGGTATAGTTGGATTCATTTTTTGATGGCATACAAAAATCGAGATGGCTTCTATCATTTCATACCAAAAGCCGTTAAAGAATCAAGAAAAAACCAAGCATGAAATAGAGATTAAAAAAGTAAATCTTGAAACCTTTAAAAGCTAATGGGCATCACATTCTAAAATAGTAGGCATGGATACGACCAATAAGAAAGATAAGGTTACCAAAAAACCAACAACAATGAAAAAAAGCATATTGTTCCTATACCTGATCGTTTTTATTTCATGTGGTTCAAATCAAAATAAAAAAAAGGAAGAGGTAGGGAATACCCCTTCAAATAGTGCAATGGTTGATACCAATGCAAAGGCTGATTTAGATGTAAGCGGAATCTATGAATTTGTATATCCCTACAATACGCAAAACAACAACGAGAACCACTATATAGCTTTGAAACATGACGGCGATAGTATGGAGGGATGGTATTATGGGACATCAGACGAATTTGACCAAGCCAGGGAAGGCTACCTGCCCGGATACTTTGTTGCTAAAATGACAGCGTTGGCCATCAAATCCGATTCAATTTTCTTTAAGCTCTCCACTGGTTACAACAAGTGTTACGTACGTCCGGTTGCCGTTGGCTATGTAACGCCGTCACTTATACTTGAAACAAACGAAATTTGGAACCCAAATGACGAAGAGTATCTTCTAGAATATTCAGGAGACCTTACAAAATCAGAAATTACTTTGATGGTCAATGGTACTACCAGGGTCTATAAAAAGCGGAAAAACACTTTTACTTTGGACACGAACAATTTTGAATAGACCCATACCGGCCAGAACCATACCTTTTGGTTGAATTTTTTTAGATGCTGCATTGTGGCCCATTTGCAAACAACGCATTTGTTGTGATTTTTTTTAAAGCCTAATATCAACTACGGTAGCCATTTGTCCTTACCAAAATCGGGCTTGCGCTTTTCCAAAAAGGCATTGCGGCCTTCCTTGGCCTCTTCGGTCATATAGGCCAATCGCGTGGCCTCCCCGGCAAATACTTGTTGGCCCACCATACCGTCATCCGTTAGGTTCATGGCAAACTTGAGCATTTTTATGGAGGTGGGCGATTTGGCCAAGACCTCCTGTGCCCACACATAGGCCGTTGCCTCTAGGTCCGCATGGGGCACTACGGCGTTCACCATTCCCATTTCAAAGGCTTCTTGGGCGGAGTAATTACGGCCTAAAAAGAAGATCTCTCGTGCTTTTTTCTGTCCTACCATCTTGGCCAGATAAGCGGATCCGTAACCCCCGTCAAAGCTGGTTACATCGGCATCGGTCTGTTTGAAAATGGCGTGTTCCCTGCTGGCCAGGGTCATATCGCACACCACATGGAGGCTATGGCCTCCGCCCACTGCCCAGCCAGGCACTACGGCAATGACCACCTTGGGCATAAAGCGTATCATGCGCTGTACTTCCAGGATGTTCAAGCGGTGCTGGCCATCGGCACCCACGTAGCCTTGGTGTCCCCGTGCTTTTTGGTCGCCCCCGGAACAAAAGGACCAAACACCATCTTTAGAAGAAGGACCTTCCGCAGATAGCAATACCACCCCAATGGAGGTGTCCTCTTGGGCATCATAAAAGGCCTTGATCAGCTCACTGGTGGTATTGGGCCGAAAAGCATTGCGCACATTGGGCCTGTTAAAGGCAATACGGGCCACGCCCTTGTATTTTTTATAGGTGATGTCCTCAAATTCAATTGCTGTTTGCCATTTGGGTTGTTCCATAGTAACTTATCGGTTGTATTTTCATCGTAAAGATAGGGGTTCCAAAGGAATGGCTCAAAATGTATATCGCCGTTGTTTTAGTATCTTTCAACGAAAGGAAAGGACTTCCTGCTCCATTGGCATATGAGTTGATTTCTTTATAATGATGACGGACACGTTTTTCAAAAACCCAATATCCATGAAACACTTTATTCCCTGCGTATTGACCGTTATTATGGCGAGTTTCGGCTGTGCCAAGGTTTGGTCACAATCCTATGAACCGGGCCATGTTATCCTAAACCATGGGGACACCTTATACGGAAAGATCCAGGACAGGAATGATTGGGAACTTTTCCGGAGAATACGGTTTAAAGGGGAAAAGGGAAAAACAAAGCGATATGCCGCAAAAGATCTTCAAGGATATACCATGGGCATCCATACTTTTGAATCGAAATGGTTCGCCGAAGAAAGTGAATTTTTAAAAACCTCTTATTATAATCGTAAAGGATATGGGGAGCGGGTATTCCTGAAAGTCCTGCACAGAGGTCCACTGAACGTATATGCCAGGGAGTTTTTTTACGATGATAATTCTGTAGCCAATCAATATGAACTTTTTCAACGGCAAGGGGAAACGGCAATGCAACGGGCCACCCAAGGAGTATTTGGGTTAAAAAAGAAACGGCTGGCCTCCTATTTCTGGGATTGCCCTACATTGGCCGAAAAAATTGCAGACGGTTCCTTGAAGGGCCCCTTGGAAGTAGCTCGATATTACGCGTTGCTCTGTGGCGATGAACAAGAGGAATGACCTTTGGTGCCGTCCCTTTTACCTCTAATGCCTTTGAATACGTGGGCCTACAATATTAACGGCCGGTAGACGTTGCTTCTTTAAAGGAATGTGCTATGTATATCTACCGTATCGCCCTCTGCTTTTTTGTCATCTCTTTTTTATGGGGCTGTAGTGTGGAAGAGGGCATACAGGACCCCACCGAGCTGCAACGTACCTTTAAAATGGGTTTCACCTCATGGAGCCATGGCCCAAATTGGGAAGATGTCAACGAGACCTATTCATTTTTGGCCACCCAGGCCGATAGCTATACTGAACATTTGGATAGCCCCATTCCTTGGAAGGCTTGGATGGAAAACGGACCCTTGCCAACGACCTTTACGGATGAAATAGCGGGAAGGGTGTCCCGAAAAATTACTTCATCGGAACTTGTTTTGACGGTTGGCCTGCTGAATAGTGACCGTAGCGACCTCGCCCTGGATTACGACGGAATGCCTCCAGAATACGACCGTATGGACGACCCTGCCATTGCCCAAGCCTATTTTGAACATTTGAAGTATTTGATCGAACTATTCCAGCCCCACTATTTGATCATGGCCATAGAGGTCAATGAACTGAAGTTGCATGCGCCCGAAAAATGGGAGGCTTATAAAGCGCTTGCAGACGTTGTAAAGACGAACATAAAGGCCTTATATCCATCCTTGAAAGTCTCAGAATCCATCTCATTGCACAACCTACACGATGCGCCGGGCACCAAGGCCTCCGAAGCTTCCCAAGAGGTGATTGCCTATATAAATCAAATGGATTTTGCCGCTCTGAGCTACTATCCGTTCTTAAAAAACCAACATGCAAAAAACGAATTCCAACTTACGTTTGATTTCCTGCACAGCAATATTACGGTTCCCATTGCCTTTGTGGAAACGGGCCAGATTGCGGAAGATCTGGTAGTGCCGGCCCTGGGACTCTCCATGCAGGGAAACGAGGAAACGCAAAATAACTATGTGGAGACCTTACTGCAACATGCCCAAGATCAGAACTATGAATTTGTAACCTGGTGGGCACATAGGGATTTTGATGCCCTTTGGGAAACCTTTCCTTCCGAAGTCAAGGATATTGGCCAATTATGGCGAGACACGGGCCTTTTGGATGAGACGGGTAAGGAGCGTGCATCCTACACCACCTGGCGCCATTGGTACCAACCTTGACGATCCTCTATACCTGGCCAACCTATAGAAAACCTAGTATCCATTTACCCAACAGCTCATGGGCGAAAGCATTTTCCATTGGTTGGCGGTAAAGCATGTGAATAAGAACTGCTAACAAGCCATTTTTATTCCTTATTTTCGAACGGACCAATACGTTTAGAACCATGAGAATAGCCACTTCCCTCCTACTGTTGTTCATTGTTGCCCAGTCCACGGGCCAGGAAGCACAACGCAGATGGCGCAAACTGAACCAAGTACGGCAAGATAAATTTGATCTGGTGTTGCCGGAGGCCATGCGCGAGAACAACATAGACATGTGGATCGTTACCAATAGGGAGGGGAACCTCGATCCTTTATACACGGATATGGGGGAAGGCTATGTGGGCAAAAATGCCTACTACATCTTCACGGATACTGGGGCGGAACGCATTGAACGGGCGGCCTTGGGCGTTGGGGGCTATTTGTTGGAGGAAGGCGATACCTATGATTATGTTGGAAGTGAATCTGAATTGGCCGATTTTGTCCACAAGCGAAACCCTAAACGCATCGGACTCAATATTTCCAAAAATTTTGGGGGCGCGGACGGCCTTACCCACTCCGCCTTCCTAGAGCTTTCGGAAATTTTGGGGAAAACCTACGCCCAGCGCTTCGTATCTGCCGAAAAGTTGGTGAGCGACTTCCGGTCTCGTCGTGTGGCCAGTGAAATTGCCATATACGCTGAAGCGGGCGACCTTTCTTATACCATTGCCGAAACTGCCTTTTCCAATGCCGCCATCACCCCAGGAATCACCACCTTGGAAGATGTGGCCTGGTGGATGAAGGAACAACAGTTTAAGCACAATTTGGGCTCCTCCTTTGGCATGCCGTCGGTCTACGTCACTGGTCCGGATGGTGTTATCGCCACTTCCACGGACCGTATCATACAAAGGGGCGATGTGCTGATGTTGGATTGGGGCGTGGGCCTCATGAACATGTTTACGGACATGAAACGCATGGCCTATGTGCTAAAAGAAGGGGAAACCAAGGTGCCAGAGGGCATTCAAAATGCCTTTGACGAAGCGGTAAAGGTCAGGACCATCATTAAAAATACCATAAAGCCGGGGGTTACCGCCCAAAAGGCGGAGGATGCTATTTACGCCGCCCTCACCAAGGCCGGCTACCATAAAATGGCGGGGTTCAACCAACCTACCGATTTAGATAAGACCGATGTCATTATCGGTTGCCACTCGGTGGGCAATTGGGGCCATGGCATTGGCCCGTCCATCGCTTTTTTCAATCCCGTTCGTTTGGGCTATGAACTAAGGGCCAACAACTTACTTTCCATAGAATTCTTCGCTTATACCAAGGTACCGGAATGGGGCGGCAAAAAATTACGTGTTCCTTTGGAAGATGACGCCGTGCTCACCGAGCGGGGCATTGAATGGCTCTACCCCATCAACCCAAGGCTTCTGGTCATCAAATGACTTTGGGAAATCAGTGATCTTTATTCTTTAGGGCAATCCATTTAGACAGGTACTTGGTGCTCTGAAAAGCGTGGTGGTGCAGCAGCCTCCCCATGAGATTTGCGCTACGGTTTGCCGCCAGCTGATGTTGCACCTCTTTTAGTCGCTCTATAAAAGCCTGGGGCCAAATGTCAATGTTGTAGCGTTCCTCCAAAAGCCGTTGTCCGTTTTTTTGGGACTCCTCCCATAGGGATGCGTTGGTATACAGGGCCACGGCAGCCTCCACAAATTCTTCATCGGTCTGGGCCACCGTTCCGTTCCACGGCAAGCCGCCGTGCATGCCCTCTGCCCCAATGGGCGTGGTCACGGAAGGGGTACCGCATTGCATGGCCTGCCATAACTTCCCCTTGATGCCCGCGCCAAAACGCAGGGGGGCCAAACAGACCCTGGCCTTTTCCATGACGGCTGGGGCACTTTCTGCCCTTCCATGCACCAAGAACCCTTCTTTTGGGTTATGAAGATCCAAAATAGACTGCGGTAAATAGGCACCATAAATGTTTAAGGCCGCCCTTGGGAGTTGATGTTTGATGGAGGGCCATAGCTCCTTCTTTAAATACAGGATGGCATCTATATTTGGGGCATGTTTCCCCCCACCCATAAATAAAAAATCGCCGCGTTGTCTAAAACCATAGGCTTTCTTCTCCTCTTTTTCCACTTCACTGAAAAATGGTAAGTGCATTAGCAGGTGGGCACTGATTTTTGCATGTTCTTGCAACAGCTCCAGTTCAAAATCAGAGATGATCAAGGAAAGATCGCAACGTAAAATACTGGCCACTTCCCTTAGTGTTTTCCCATGGTTGAGCCAAATGGATGTCGTAAATGGAATGCCTTTTTGAACGGCCTCCTGTCTGGCAGTGCGCAATGACTGTAAATCTTCCGTATCCAAAATACGCAGGGCATTTGGGCAGTGTTCCACCACACGCCAACCAAACTGCTCCTCCGTTAGGAACCGGTCGAACACCACAATTTGGGGCTGTAACTTTCCAATGAAATTGTCAAAAGTGGTGGAATTGAGTTCAATGGATACGGTTTCCACACCAAGGGCATGCTCATCCCCATGGCCATGGGGTTTTATGGCCGTGGTGGCAAAAGTAATGGTGCAATCGTTTTTTTTGAGAACCTCCATTAATTGGAGCATGCGCACCCCTGCTGCGGTTGCTTTAGGTTCTGGCCAAGTAAGGCCTATGATCAGTACTTTCATGACATTGTGCTTCATGGGCAACGGTACTCTATTGGGCAACCTTTAGTAATCGCCATTAAAGATATGGAAACATCTTAAGGATTATCTTTTGGGTTCATGGCCCAGATTGTCCAGAACGATCACTCCAGAAGGGGTCTTGTCAAAGATGAGTCGTATTTTGTTTATTCGGGCATAATCCACCATGGGATTGTTCTCTTTAAACTCGGAAAGCGGAATATGATGGGTTTGTAGCTGAACTTCCCATGGACTTCCAACCCAGTCTTTTTCCAGGTAGGGTAGTTTTGTGAAGCGGGAGAGCAGTCTTGGAGCTATTTTCTTTAGATTACCCACAACAAGCGTAGCTGATTGGCCAAGGCTATCCACCACGGCGATGGAAAAGTCCGGAAGGAGTTCTTTCTCATTTTCTTTCTGTTCTTCATCACCCTTATCATTAGTGCTCTTATCTGCGTTCCCTTCCGATGGAAGTACCAGCCACTTTGGGTCTCCCGCACCGAGTGTTAGCTGTAGCTCCGTTCCTTCCCCCGCCAGGGGAAAGAAGCCATTGGGCTTGCTGATTTCGTAGGTGGCGAGGGTATTTGTTTGTTCGGCACTGGCATCCTCCCACCCCAAGACAAGGACATTGTTGTCCCTAAAACCCCGGTCACGGGTCCTTAGGTTAAGTTCGCGCCAAAGCGTAAATCCCTCACCGCTTAATTGTAGGCTGTCTACCGCCGTGGTAAGGTCTAAATCTTCCTCAAAATCCACCCAAATCTCGGCATTTGACCCAGCGTACTGCGAAAGGATGTAACGTTCTGGAAGCCATTGCCTGCCCCAGGCCACTTGCTTAAAGAGCGGTACATATTTCGTATTCTCCAAGAGTACGGTTTCGGCAAAGGCCCCAATAAAGACTTTGGCCACGATTTCCTGCTCTTTCTGCGGCAACAATGGGGCAAGGTTCAATAACCATTTGCGCGGCGCTCCAAAGTCTGACCGGCCCCATGTGCTGTTAAACTGGCCGTGATTGGCACCATGTACGTAGATACCTGCCTTGACATGGAAAAGGCTATCCGAATAGACCATTCTACGAAAGGGGCGCATGCCCCAAAAGCTGGTTTCATCCGCATCGTAGGAACCCTGTAGACTCAAGTAGTCCACATTCTCCAAAACCATTTTTCGGTCATGTCTATAATCCGTCGGTGCCAGGGCCACAATTCCTTTGATATTGAAATTGAAATCAAAAGAAACCTCCGCCCGATCCGGATAATAGGGCAATGTATTGTACACCCCGGCCATGGTGACGGCCTCCCCTCCACGGGAATGGCCTATGAGCATGATGTTGTTCAAATCCACCTTCCCGGCCAATGGGTGCTTGTCCTCTTGGTTCCACTTGCTCCACTGCTCCAAATGCTTCAATAAAAGCCAGGCCCGCACAGGCATTTCCTTTCCCATAAAATCGCCCGACCAATGGCCGTTCACAAAATTCTCATCCACCGAAACGGCAATAATGCCCTTGCTGGCCAGAAGCTCCCCAAGATAGCCATACCCATCGTCCGAGTGATCGATCATACCATGGTTCCCGTGCACGATCAAGGTCAATGGGAAAGGCCCCTTTCCCTTTGGCATATAGACTCTTCCGTTCAAGGGAAATGCATCGGCACCAAAGCCCCAATAACGTTCCCGCCATTTCTTTTTCTTGCCCTTCCATTCGGGCAGCAACAGTGAAGCATCCACTGTGGGGGTTCTGTAGGTTGCCCCGTCAGAAAACTCCTTGCGTTGCTGGTCCGTGCCGCTGCCATAGGTGAAACGCTCCACTTCCAAGGGACCCATACCCGCGGGGTCTGGTAATGTGGAATTTTCTACAGGCACCTCATAATAAGCACTGGCCGGAATGATGTTGTCTTCATAGGGGTCGTGGCCGGACCAAGCCAGAAAGAAAATGACGGCCAAAGTACCCAAGCTTGCTGTGATGAAGGTGGCCAATGCCCAGCGCGACTTTGATGCATACCACCAAAATGCACCGCTCAGCAACAATACGGCCAGTAGCATTATTGGATAAAAGACGCTATCTGGCCAACCAAAGCCGTATAGCTGTAGACCAATGAGTGCCCCAATGGCGCTGCCAATCGCCAAACGATAGGGCCTTGCTACAGTCCCCCAACCTTTTCCCAGCAGACCCAGAACCATATATAAGACCCAAAATAGAAGCAATCCCATGCCCATGGCCAACAACATCATGACCAAAGGTGGCCACCCTGTGGAGAAGTGATACCCTTTGATACCAAAAAAAATAAGGATGCCTACGGCCAGGAGGTACGATAATCTGTTTTTCATTTTGGGTTGCTTGTGGTTTAAGCCCATAAGGTAACCAACAAATTTAAAATACGGACGCGCCCTGTGAGGATTTAAGGGGAATGTACATTTAGGACATTCTTATGGGCAACACGGCAGAACAGAGTGGGGTTAGCTGCATATTCATCAAACGTGGGCTACATCTTTGCCGCGAACATTTTGGAGATCTTGGACCGGAGTTTTCGTTCGTAATCCTCCTCTAACCATTCCTTATAGTTCTTGGTGTTGTTCATGATGCAATAGGAATATTGGCGTACCCTATAAGAGATTTCCTCTTTGAGCTGTTTGGCCAAAATGCGGGCATCAAAAACATCATTGGCATTTTCAACACAGATCCTGGCATGTTGTTCAATGCTCTTCTCCAAGACCAATTTTGATTTTTCCCCATTGGCGAAACTTTTTTTGTATTCCGCCTTGATATCAAAATCGATGGTGGTGCTCTTTGAGAACTTGGCACGGAGTTCTTTGGGCATCTCATACACAAATTCCCGCTCAATATCCTCATCGTTCTTGATGTTTTCCAAGTAGAAATCCGGAAAGTGAAATATCTCCTGCCAATCTATTGGGGCGTCCCAAAGGCCAAAACGGGCAATATTATTTCCCATGTCCACCACGGTGAACTCTTCCTTATGCCCCAAGTATCTGGAGCCCCTGCCGATCATCTGAAAGTACAACGTCAACGAACGTGTGGCCCTGTTGAGGATAATGCTTTCCACGGAGGGTTCATCAAACCCCGTGGTAAGGATGCTCACCGAAGTGAGAATGGCATCTGGTGTCTTGGAGAACCACTGTAATATTTCCTTTCGTTCAGAGGCCGTGTTCTTATTGTCCAGGTGTTTAATGGGCAGCCCCGCCTTTTTGAAGGTTTCGTAGACATACCGGGAGGTGTTGATGCCATTATTGAAAATAAGGGTCTTGGTGCCCTTGGCAATTTCATTATAGGCCGATAGCAATTTGGTCAGCATATTGTAATTGCCATACAGTTCATCAGAGGATTTGACCGTATAATCACCATTGATGCCGAGCTTTAGGCTTTGTAGGCTTACATCATAGCTGTACATGTTGGCCTTGGCCAGGAATTTCTTTTTAATGAGCGATGCAATGGATTCCCCCACGATCAACTTTTTATAGTTGTCCTTCATGGGAAGTTTGATGTTGGAACTCAACGGGGTGGCCGTAACCCCGAGGATGGTGGCCTTTTCAAAGTACTTGAACAATTTCCTGAAGGAATTGTAGTGTGCCTCATCAATGATCACCAAGCCAATATTGTTGATCTCCACTTTATCCTCTTGGAGACGGTTGTTCAAGGTCTCCACCATGGCCACAAAACACATGAATTCGTCCTGGTCCTGTAGTTCCTTGACCTCACTGTTTATTATCTTGTTCTTGACCCCAAACCCATGCAGCATTCTAGAGGTTTGCAGGCTGAGCTCTATTCTGTGGGTCAATACCACCACCTTTTTCCCTGTTTTTTGGATATACCGCTTAGCGATCTCTGAGAAGACCACGGTCTTGCCCCCACCGGTGGGTAGTTGGTACAACAGATTCTCGTTCTTTGGGTTATTGCCCAAATACTCAAAGATGGTGTTCAGATCCTCCTCTTGATAGTCGTAGAGTGTCTTTTCCGAAATGTCTTTCGTTGGTTTCAAGAGGAATTTGGGGTATTAATGGACTATTTGAACAAAAACCCTACAAAATTAGGGGATTTTTAACCTCTCTAAAAACCAAATTCCCTAAAAATGGGAAAAGTTATAAAGTGATCGTTGAAAGATTTTTGGTGTTTGCCCTATTTTTTTGGCCCACACGGGCCTAATGTCTCATTTAACCCAATAAAATTTCGTAAGGTCAATATCCTTTTTTTCGGTCCACTACGTTTTGTAGGGGCTGATCGGTGGACAGCCTTTCGTAGTTTTCCAAAATCTGGGGAACCACGGATTTGGTATCCGAAACACTGGCGTAATGAGGTGTCATCATGATCTTGGGATGGGCCCAGAAGGGATGCGCCTTGGGCAAAGGTTCTTCATGGTACACATCCAGACAAGCGCCAGAAAGATGGCCCTTGTCCAAATAGGCGATCAGATCCTCATCAACCACGTGTCCGCCACGTGCCACATTGATGATATAGGCCCCTTGGGGCAATTGCTCCATAAGCTGGGCATTCAAAATACCGGCCGTATCTGTGGTCAACGGCAACAAGCAGACCAAAAAATCCGATGCCTTTAAAAATGGATTTTTCCCGGTTTCCCCGGCATAACAGGTAACTCCGGGAATCTCTTTTTGACTTTTGGACCAACCCACCACGGTAAAGCCGGCATGCACCAGATCCTTGGCGGTCAAGGAACCAAGTTCCCCAAGGCCCATGACGCCCACGGTAACGTCCTTAATACGCCTGTAGGGCAAAGGGTTCCAATGGGCCTTGGTTTGTTGAAGTTTATAGGTGGGGAAGTTTTTCAGTTCGGCAAGGATAGCGGATAAGACGTGTTCTGACATGTCACTGGCCAAATAGGGGTCCACCACCCGGGTAATGGGTATGCCCTGTGGTGCTTGGTCATCCTCAAAGATATAGTCCACCCCTGCCCCGGCAGAGGCAATGCACTTTAAATTGGGGTAGTTGGCCAGGCTGCCCTTAGGGTGTTTCCATATCAATGCCATGGTAATATCCCCCTTGGGATGGTCCTCGTTGTACCCGTATACCTTTACCGATGGATTTCCCTGCTGCACGGCCTTTTTCCAGAGGTCTATCTTACCGTCCTGTCTTATGATCACTATACTCATTGTTCCAATATATCCAAAGCCTTTTGGAATTCATCTTCCAATGGCCACTGTTGTTTTTCCACTTGACCGTATATTTTTAGGATACGGTCCTTGAAATCCGGCAAAAGGCCATGCCACGAAACATGCTGTAACAGTTCCTTGAAACTGTTGAGCATACTTTTATAAAAGGCATCCGGCACATTGCGGTCCATGGCAAAGGTCTGTGCCACTTCCAAATTATAGCTCATTACATCAGCCAGCAGCACGGCGTCCATGCCCAAGGTCCTAAAGTGCTTAATGTATTTTTGGGCCACGGAGCGCCGCGCCTTGGGCCGTTTCCTCTTTACCGGGAAATATTCATTTGAAATCTTAGCCTTGGCCTCCTGTACCATTTGGTCCTCTTTGGGGTTAAAGACAAAATCATAATAGGTCTTTACGGCGGGAAAGCGATCGTAGAGATCAAGCAATTGCTCCTGGAGGCTTCCCTTGTCCAATTGACCAATATACTGTTTCAGTGCCCTTTTGCTCATAGCTACCCTAGGTTATGCCAAAAATACACTTTGTGTTAAGATTTCCCTAAACTGCCAAAAGATTTCTTAAGTTCTCACAATTTATGTATAAGAAAGTACCGCACTCTTTGGAAAAGACGTAAAAAAAAGTTATAATGAGAACTTGTAGGAACACTAAAACAAACATAGATACATGAGGCAACTAAAGATCATCAAGCAGGTAACCAATCGCGAATCAAAATCTTTGGACAAATACTTGCAGGATATCAGTAAAATAGATTTGATTACGGCAAATGAGGAAGTGGAACTGGCGCAGCGCATAAAACAGGGGGACCAAGTGGCCCTCGAGAAGTTGACCACGGCCAACCTCAGGTTTGTGGTATCGGTCGCAAAACAATACCAAAACCAAGGTTTGAAATTGCCGGATTTGATCAATGAGGGCAACTTGGGCTTGGTAAAGGCAGCCAAGAGGTTTGATGAGACCCGTGGCTTTAAATTCATATCCTATGCCGTTTGGTGGATAAGGCAATCCATACTTCAGGCCTTGGCAGAACAATCGCGCGTGGTGCGCTTGCCACTGAACAAGATAGGATCCATCAATAAGATTAAGAAAACATTCTCCTATCTGGAGCAGGCCCACGAGCGCCCACCATCCGCAGAGGAGATTGCCAAAGAATTGGAAATGACCGTTTCAGAGGTAAAGCAATCCCTTAAGAACTCTGGCAGGCACGTCTCCATGGATGCACCGCTACGTGAGGGTGAGGATTCCAATCTGTACGATGTTTTGCGGTCTGGCGAATCGCCCAAACCGGACAATGACCTGTTGCACCAATCTTTGAACACAGAGATCAATAGGGCCTTGGATACCCTTTCCCCGCGTGAAGCTGATGTGGTAAAACTGTATTACGGTATAGGAGATCAACAGTCCATGACCTTGGCAGAGATTGGCCAGACGTTTGACCTTACCCGAGAGCGGGTGCGACAGATCAGGGAAAAAGCCATACGGAAACTACGGCACAATTCAAGGAGCAAATTACTAAAGACCTATCTGGGATAGGTATCTTACTCCATTAAAAAAAGAAAGCGCCCGTTTTGCCAACGGGCGCTTTCCTTTACTAATAAACACTAAACACTAAGAATAACTTAATTTGTTGATATTGTACCCTACAAGGATATCATTCAAGTTTTGAATAAAATTCTGATACGAATTGTTGTCTTGGTTCTGTAATGCCATAATGTAAGCTTTTGGGGGTTTATGATAAGGGACTACATAAAGTCCAATTCTGCCAGTTCATTGATGCTTAATATTTCATTTAGTTCTTGAAGAAATATCAAATATTCTTCTCCGTAGGTATCGTAGAGCATATTTTAGGTTTAATTGGTTATCGATTTGGGTACTTTATTTTGATATGCTAAATGTATGTATAACGGTATCCGCGGGCAATAAATTGTGGTGAATGTCAAAAAAAATGTGGTGTGCACAGGGCCTTTACGTGGTGTCGTGGAACAGCTTTTACAGCACAGATGGAACTTTGGAGGCCTTAGACTAAGGCTGCGCCCTGTTTTGGCCGTTTTTACCGAATTTAATCGAATAGGCCAGCCCTGCTGTAACGGATAGGAAGAAATCTCCGGAGCTAAAGGCCAGTTCTTGGCGGTTCACTCCCAAGGAGGCCTTGTACTGGTTGCTTCCCGAACCGTCTGTAAATTGATACTCCAACCGTACGCGCTGCGCTTCCAAATACAAAAGGGTTTCCGCAAGGAGCTGCCCATCCACTATGAATTGGTTCAATTCCGTATCAAAGCCATATACGAGATTGAATCCTAGATAATTGTTGCCGTCCTTCAGGTATTTCCGTACCAAAAGGTTACCGGAGACACCCACGCCCCGTTTGCCCGTAGGGACTACATAAGGCCGCATTACGGCATAGTAGTTGCCCCTGTACAGCCCAAAGGTCCCCGTAAGGATGGTGGCTGCATCCGTAGCAAATGATAAGTGCCTAAAACCTAAAGAAACCTCCATGGCCTTGGGGAGCTCCCTTACGACCTCCGCCCCCAATCTAAACCTAGGGAAGATCTCTGATGGGGAATACCCTACATTGAGATAGCCGCTGTAGGTTTCAGAGAAAGTAGGGTAAGCATCCAACTCCGCTTGAAGACCATTGATGTTGAACCGGCGATTAAAATTGACACGCGGCAACAGCACCCCCCAAGACACCTCCTTTTTGTATTCCAGGGCGGCAAAATACATGGGGTCCAAAACCTGATCGAACACCTCGCCCTCCGTATACAGTGCAAGGGCCTGGTCAAAGCCCTCGGTCCTCTTGGTATTTATGAGCACATTCTGTAAAAGTCGTTCTTCTTGTATTTGCTCAAGTATCCTAGCACGCAAGGCTTGGAGGTCCACATCATCCGGAAGATATAACAACGCTTTATTGGCAAGGCCCAGGGCAATGTTCCAATTCTTGGCATACTGCTCGTTGGCAATGGCGGCCATCCACGTGTCCTTATCTTGTGTTTCCGTGCTGATGATCTTATTGAACTCCAAACGGGCCCTTGCATGGTCATTGTCCCAACTATAGGTTTTGCCCAATAGGGTCTGCACGTCTAAATAATTTGGATATTGGTCCAAAATACGTTGTAATGTATCCCTTGCCTCTTTATATGACCCGGCAAAGGCAAGTTCTCTTGCGGTATAAAAAGAGGCATCCGGATTTTTAGGAACCCCTTGTTCTTGTCCAAAAAGCGCGAACGGGCCCGTGAACAGAATGCACAAAAGGTAGAAGATGGACCTGCTCATAGCTATTGTTCCCCTATTTTTTGAAATGATACGTTGTTCGTTCTCTGGGCGGCCTCTTTAAGGTGTTGCTCTTTCAGCATCACTTGCGCTTGTTCAAATTTTCCTTGCAGTAGCTCATCCTGTATGGCATGCCGCTGTGCCATGATCCTTACCGCCTCCACCTTATCATATTGCCCCGCCCAATGGTAACTGTCCATCAGGGCATTATAGGCATCTGCATATCTAGGGTATTTTTGGACCACATTTTCCAAGATGGCCGTTGATGTTCCATAGTTCTTTTGCCAACCATGCAGTCTGCCCAGCAATATTTCCGTATCAGCATGTCTGGGAATCTCATTGAGGATGTAACGGCAGAGTAGTTTGGCCCGCTCCCAGTCCTTATTCATGGCCAACCTGTGGGCGGTGGTGTAGGCATTATCAAAATTATCGCCATTGAACACACTGTGTATCCATACCATATCCTCTTTTGTGAATTTTGGGTGGTTGCTACGTACTAAGGAGATGTCTTTTGGTAAAATCTTGTTTTCTTGGGTAACGTAGGCATTGATCGTTGTGAATTGGGCAAGGGCCTTTTCTGTGTCCTCTATTTTCAAAGTATTGCTGGCTGGTTCAAGGTTTAGCGTTTCGTTGACATGGTAGACATCGCCCTCGGTGATAAAGTGATTTCCATTCATGAACTCCAGCAATTGGTCCGGACCTCGCAGAAAAGGGATGTTCCTAGGCTGCGGTACGGTCTCCAAGGGAGCCCCCAACCAAGCCACCTGCTGTGGTACGTTGAATGGATAGTTGGCATCCAATAGTGCAATAAGGGTAGGTGCCAGATCCATGTGGGAAGCCATTTCCTCGAACACACCCGGCTGTTTCAATAGTGGACTGTACATGATCAATGGAACTTTGTATCGGGTGAGCCGATCTTCTTGGGGCATATCAGCGGAGTAATGGGTACCGGTAATGATATATATCGTATTGTCGTATCCTTCTGTCTTCTGCTCCTTTGCCATGAATTCCTTTAGAGCGTCATCCGCATAATGATAGCTGGCAAAAAGGTCCTGATGTTGGTCAATGAACCTTTTTGTTTTTTTGGGTACGTTGTTTTCTGCAACAATTTGGGCCACCTTTTTTTGATAGCGGTCGGCTTCCGGAATAAGATAGGGCGCTTTTGTGCTAAGGGTAAGTAGCACATCCAATCTGGGTGCCATGCCCTGGGGCACCTGCTGGTACCGATCGTACAGGGCCGCATCAGGATAGCCCAATGAGACACCGGCCCTATCTTCAGCCTGTTGTTCGTAAAGCGCTCCAAAGGCATTTTTATCCAATACTGTGGCCACCTCCTCCTCGGCCAAAAACTTATCAAAACCAAACAGGGTGGCATTTCCGCCGTAGGCAAAACCGGTAGCGTACCCATTGGACCGCAAAATGCTGAACAAGGTATTGCGCTCCAAAAAGGTATTGGAGTTGGTGAACCCCTCTTTTCCAAAAGGTAGGGATCCTGTAATGGTAGGTATACTGGTGTGGCCTTGCCCCGTATTGGACAGAAAGTGGCGCCAATAAAGGGATTTCTTTTGAAGGTGGTTCAGATAGGGCATGAAATCCACATAGGGCCTATCCTTGCCCACAAAATCACTTCCAAGGCCTTCAATTACAATCAGTTTTACGTGGGGCATTACCTCTTTGAAAGCAAAGAAAGGGGTCAGTGAGGCATTGGCTGCATGGGGCCGAAGTAATGGATATTCCTTAGTCCCTTGATAGTTGTACCCGGAAAAAAGCTTTTGGGATATGCTGGAAAGTAGATGCTGTGTTTTGTTTTTGTTGATTTCCCGTGATTCTGAGGCCAAGGTGGCCAAGAACATGCTAAATAAGATCAACGTTACAGGATACATTCTACTAATGAGCCCGTAAGACCGGCTCAACCAGCTTTGCACCCCATAGCAGAGTGCTAAAACAAGAAGGACGGACAAAATGGCCATTCCAATGGAAAATTGAATGTTAGAGGTCAACGCCGAGGCTGTGAACATGTGGATCCCCAAGGCCTCGTAATTTTGAATGTAATACGATGTAAGAAGGCTCTCGACAATCAAGAATGCCAAGAACATGACCTTAGTCCACCGCAGTCCCAAGCGGGGTTTTTTCGCCTCTAGAAAATTAAACAGGAAAGCCAATACCAAGGCACAAAAAGAAGCAAAGCCCAAGTGGTGCACCACTAAAAGAAAAAGACTTTTTCCAAAAATAGTGTCCAGTACCCCAGTGTAATATAATATTGTATTTTGAAAGAGCGCCAAGAAAACCAAACCCACAAAATAGGTAAGGGCCAAAGGAATGAATTCCTTAAGACCCAAGGGTTGTGCGGCGGTTGCCATGTGTTCTCCTTTTTGCATTTACGTTGCTTTAGCAAAGCCCTTGCGGACCTGTGATCCCCAACCGGACTTTATTTTGAACAGTTTTTTGTAATTGCCCCGTATGGCCGCCCAGACCACGATCGGATGGAAAGTAATGGGTTCAATGATGGCACAGCACATTAAGATGAGGATATCTTTGGTTCTTTTATACTCATTATAGGAATAAACATCCCAAAGGATGGCATAAAAGGAAAACATGACCGAAAAAGTGTAAACGGCCATGGTTATGGCAATGAAAAATTCCCAATTCAGAATGCCCAACCAATAGAACAGGATGATGGTGAAAAAACCAAAGAATTCCAAAATTGGGGCCAACCATTCGTAGAAAAACCAGTATGGATAGCTCAAAAGTCCCAAACGGCCAAATTTTGGATTCATGAACATGTCCTTGTGCTTAAAAAGGGTTTCCAGATTGCCCCTCGCCCATCTGTCCCTTTGGTTGATCAATATTTTGGTGTCCTCCGGTACCTCTGTCCAACAAAGGGGGTCGGGAATGTATTCCACCGTGTAAGGAACTTTACGTTCGTGCATGTACCTGCGCATTTTGAACACGATTTCCATATCCTCCCCTACCGTATTGGTATCATATCCGCCCACGGCCAAGGCCACCTCCCGGTCAAAAAAACCAAAGGCCCCGGAAATGATCAAGAGACTATCTATACGGCCCCATGCCATTCTTCCTAAGATAAAGGAGCGTGTGTATTCCAACAATTGAAAACGGGCCAGCCAATTGGTGGGCAGTCTTATCTCCTCTAGCTGTCCTCCCTGTATACTACAGGAATTTGCAATCCGGATAACACCCCCTACGGCAATGACCTTTTTTCCAGACCGTTGGTAGAAGGATTTTACCACGTGCAACAGGGCATCTGGCAGCAAAAGGCAATCCACATCTATACAGCCTACATATTGATTGGTGGACAGGGCCAAACCTGTATTGAGCGCGTCTGACTTGCCCCCGTTTTCCTTATCTATAACGGTAAGTTTTGAAAAGGCCTTATTCGGTGATTTATAAATGCCCCGTATGGGCTTGGACTTCCAATTGGGGTCTATTTCCTGATCTATCTTAACCAAGTCGTAAGCCGCAATCATTTTTTGCAGCGTGTCGTCCTTACTGCCATCGTTGACCACCATTACTTCATAATTCACATACTTTAAGGACATGAGCGATCGTATGTTCTCTACGATGGTGAGCCCTTCATTATAAGCCGGAGCAATGATGGTGATGCTAGGGGCCAACGGGGAGGCCATTAATTTGGACATGTCCCCAAAACTGTTCTTATGGCGGTAGTGGATGGAATTTCTCGTAGAAAAATAGCCCATGAACGTAAACATGGTGAAGAGCACCACCGTGAAGACGAAGAACACGATATTGATATACTCTAGAACTATGTCAAAAACCCCGCTATTCATGGTTGTCCGCGTAATTTTGGAACATGGAAGATGCCAATTGATCAAAGAGGGTGTTCCCATCACTAGGGTCCTTGGGGCGGGTACTGCCCGCTACCTGTGTGTTGGGTTCCGGAGCCAAGCGGGTCAGCACCGTCTCAAGCGCTGCTTGGGCCATCTTTTTGATCCTTGGGTTGCCATCGTTCACCAATGTTTTCAATAGGGGCACCTCCTTTTGATCCCCTACTTGGGCCATTTCCTGTAGGAGCATGAGTTTGCATTCCACATCACTTTTGGCCAATATTTCATGGAACACGCTGTCAATGGGCTCAAATTCCATGGCCTTGAAAAATGAAGCGCTCCCACCTTCACGTGTGAACTTTGATATTATATCCGCTATCCTCCCCTGTATGACGGGCGATGCGTTATTTTGCCCCATTTCCTTTAAAAATGGAATCTCACGTTGGTCTCCCAGTTCTTCTATTTGAGCCAATAGCATCATGTTTTCCATAATATCATCAGGATAAAAATGGGCTTTGGGCATCCAAAAATGTCCTGTTTCACCAAGGTTCAGCTCAAAGTCAAGGCTGGGACCTTCCAGGTCCTGCTCCGAATTTTCTGTGGCTTCGGTTCGTTTGGTATCACTGAAGACTTGGGCCCATTCTATGAAGACGTCTCCCTCATCAGGCACAGGGGCAAAATCACCGCACAGTTCTTCATAGACCACCTTCATTTGGTTTAAATTCAAGCTGCTGGGCGTGGATTCACCTGCATTTGAATCGGTTTTTAATTCCGGATGAATGATCTCGTGGTCCACTTCCATTTCATGGATGGCATGGAGTTTTATTGCCACGGGGGTTGTCTTTGTTTCTTGGGATGTTTCCCATGGTTCTTCTTCTTTTTCTTCGCTGGTTACAATAGGCAAAAAATCCAACGTAAAGAGCACTTCCTCAATTTCCTTATTCCCGTCAACGGGCTGTGCGCCCTCATCGGTTTCCGCGGATGTGACCCATGGTAAAAAGGATAGTTCCTGGTCAGAAAGGGTTACCGGAGCACCAACCTCCCGATCCCCTCCGGACGAAGGTACATGTCCGCTATCCGTGACTTTATCGCTATTGGGAATGGTGGTCTCTTTCCCTGGATGGTTTTGTGGGTGTTCCACCGAAATGGATTCAGAGGGCGTACCCTCCTTTTCGGTCAAAGATGTTTCCCTTTCTGTGCCTGCCCTAAGGGCATTTGGACCCAAGGGTTGTGTCTCAATGTCCTTACTGGGCATCACCACTTCCGGAGAAATGGTATTTATGGCGCCCACAGCTTTATTTTTCACCCTAAAGCTGGACTCATTTTCAACGATCTCCTGCAAAAATGGAAGATCCTCTTGGGCCGCCAAGTGAGAGAGGGCATCCAAGAGGTACATTTTAATCTCTTCCGCAGCATTGGCGAATACCCTTTTTAAAGTGGGCACGGCCTGGACGGCGTTAAAGGTCTTTAGGCATAAAATGGCCTCTTTCTTAATTTGGTCATTTTTATGCTGCACTAGGGTGATGATGGACGCTATGGCATCATTCTGTTGGTAGTGCTTGATCAGCCGCAGTGAGAACAGTACCACATCGTTATTTCTGCTGGTGAGCCAAAGCCGAAATGGGGGCGGATGAAAGCTTTCCTTGCTCTTCAGCTCATCTATCAATTTTACCTGTTGCCATTCGGAAATGCTATAGGTAGTATGGTCCAAAAAATACTGGATGCCCTCCGCTTTTAAGGTCACGGTGGCCATTTCAGCCTGTTTTCTAATGGTGGGCCTTCGGTCGTTAATGAATCGGTTAATATGGCCGTAGGCCTCAACTACCTGCATTTGGGTAAGTTCCAAGATACCCTTTGAGATGACTTGCCAGCGCCAGCTTTCCAATTTTTTATAGGCGTCCTTATGTAATTCAAGATCTTTGTAAAGCCTAAAAAGGTCCTTTCTGGATTGACCGGCGACGTCTTTTCGTAGATCCATGAGTACATCCGTAAGCACTTTTCTATCAAAGGGATAATGGATCATCTCACGGATTTGGATCTTTAGGTCTATGTAAGTCATTTTTTCGCTTTTGCTCCCGTTCTCATCATAGAACAAAAACTCACTGATCATGGGGGAAAGCTCCCGTTTCTTCTGGCGTACTTTATGGTGGGTCTTGGAAATCCTGTTTCTGAAATAGAAAACGGTGACAAAATAGACCAACATGAGCATCCCAAAGAACAGCGCAAGTGCCCACAATAGATCCGTATCGATCTTGGGGGCACTTATCAACGTCATTGCCTGATATTTGGGGGACGGAACGAACACTGGGTTAGGTTTTACATATTTGTCTGGCCACACGCACCATGAGCTCTGCCGGACTTACGGGTTTGGATATAAAGTCATTGGCTCCCATATCAAACGCGCTGAGAACGTTTTCTTCATTGCCCGCAGAGGAAATAATGATAATAGGCGTCTTTGACCCAAGATCGTTCCTTACGTGGCCAATGAGCTCTATACCCGAAAAATAGGGCATCATGATGTCACTGACAATGATGTCTGGTTCATGAGTGGTCAAGTACTCCTTGACCTCTTTACCGTCCTTACACTGGTGCACCGTGTAGCCTTCCTTTATGAACCTGAATTTCAATAAGGCGGCCAAAAGTTCGTCATCATCTGCCAGTAAAAGTTGGTTCTTTAGCATCTTATTTGTTCTTGATTCTGTTAAGGGCCCGGCTCAGGGCGTCTTCTACAGCGGGCAAGCTTTTTAAAAATTCCTGGTACAACTGCCCTACCCGTTCTCCTTGGTTCATTTTGGCCTGTTCTTCCAAGGCCACCACGGTTTCCTTGAGCCCCTTGGCGTGCACCATGGTGAGTCCTGCCTTTAATTTGTGGGCAGCTAAGGCAATGTTATGGTAATCGGCCACCTCCATATTCATTTTTACCGTACCAATGAACTCATATATATTTTGTTTTAGCAGCCGAACGAGCTCCTCCAACATGTCTATTTTTCCAAAACAATCCTCCAAAAGATGGTCTAAACATATGGCACTCTCTTGCTCCTGTTGTATGACCGGTTGTTTTAAAAGGGCTTTGCTTTCTTCAGAAAGGGGCGCCTCTTTCTTGTGCTTTAGCACTTTCGTCAATAATGCTTCCAAAGTATAGGGTTTTAATAAAAAATCGTTGATTCCGGAGGTAAGGCATTTTTCCTTATCCTGCGAGGTAAAATCCGCACTCAATGCCACTATCGGCACTGAACCTCCTTGCTTGTTCGTTAATGACCTTATTTTTTCCGATATTTCAAAGCCCGTCATTCCGGGCATTTTAAGATCCATAAGGACAAGGGCTATAGGGCGTTTGGCCAGTAGGTCCAAGCCCACAGCGGCATCTTGCGTTATATGGGCCTGGCAGCCCCATTTTTTCAATTGTTCCCCAATGAGGCGCTGGTTCAATACATTGTCCTCAAAGACCAATATTTCCGTTCCGTTCAGCCATTTCCTACCATCTACCGCGGCGATTGGGTCCGCCTGCTTTGCCCGTATCTGTGTTACATCCCCTTTTTTATAGGGTATTTCAAAAAGGAACTCTGTACCCTTTCCTAAGGTACTGGCCACGGATATCCGTCCACCTTGTCGTTCAATGATTTTCTTTACAATGCTAAGGCCAAGTCCCGTTCCCCTGAAATTGTGGGTCAACTCCGGACTTGCCTGTTGGAAACGATCGAAGATCTGTTTCAATTCTTCCTCTGCAATGCCAACGCCCGTGTCGGCCACACAAAACTGCAATACGTTGGGGCTTTTCTGGGACACCGTAAGGGAAACATGTCCTTTTTCCACGAATTTTATGGCATTTCCCAATAGGTTCAATAGCACCTGTGAGAGCTTGGAGGGATCCCCAAGCACTACCTCGGGGATGTTGGGGTCTATGTCATAATTCAAATCCACCCTTTTATCCACTACCAACGTACGGCAAAGAAACATGACATCCTTGATAAGGCTGGGCAAGTTGAACGAGACGGATTTAAAGGTGTCGTTTCCGGAGCTCAACTTGGCATAATCCAATACTTCATTGATGATGTCCATAAGATAGTTGGAGGCATTTTCAATGGCCAGGACTTTCTCCATCTGTGACGTATTGAGCCCTTCTTCCTTCATAAGGTTTGTAAATCCCACAATACCGTTGAGTGGTGTGCGGATCTCATGGCTTATCTGGGCCATGAAGAGTTCCACCTTTTTATCTTCTGAAATAGGGTTGGTATCGCCTTCCTCTACAATGCTTGCATGAGGTTGGTAGATCTTGCGCTCCAATGTGGACCGGAATCCGGAAAAGTGTTTTTTTAGGGAGGCCGCTTCCTTGGTGGTCAAGGTGTCGTACGAAAATTCATTCAATGAGGTCTCCAGCTCCGAGAGTTGCTCAAGTAGGTCTTTGGTCTTGCTTAAAGGCATGAATTACAGGCTTAATTAGTTTGGTGAACTAATATTCTGACCTAAAATTCCCACTTTACACTCCGCTTGGCAATTAAATGTTCCCTAGCCTTCTTTTTTTGTTGTGAATGGGCTTTATTTGTAGGTCTAAAATCCAACTTCATGAGACAAACCGTATTTTTCTTCGCATTTGCCCTTCTTATTTCCTGTAACGAGAACACCAAAACACCGGAAGAATCCCTTACCGATAAAGCAAGGCGCATACATGATCAAGTAATCACCATAGATACCCATGCGGACATCAACGTCAACAATTTTACGGACAGCGTAAACTACACCCAGCGTTTGGAAACCCAAGTAAACCTGCCTAAAATGAAAGAGGGCGGTCTGGATGTTGCCTGGCTCATTGTGTATACGGGACAGGATTCCCTTACCCCTACTGGTTATGCAAAGGCCAAAGATAATGCCATGGCAAAATTTGATGCCATTCACCGACTCTGTGAGGAGATCGCCCCAGAACAGATTGAATTGGCACTCACCTCAGAGGATGTACGCCGTATTGACCGATCTGGTAAAAAAGTGGCCATGATCGGGGTGGAGAACGCTTACCCCATTGGGGAGGATTTGGCAGAGTTTGCACGCTACCACGAGCTTGGGGCCCGCTATATTTCACTAAGTCATAATGGGCATAGCCAATTTTGCGATTCCAATACGGGGGAAAAGGATAGTGTTTGGCTGCACAATGGTTTAAGTGAACTGGGAAAGGAAGCTGTAAATGAGATGAATAGGCTGGGCATGATGATTGATGTCTCCCATCCATCTAAGGAGGCAATGGAACAGATGGTAGCGCTCTCAAAAGCCCCCATCATTGCGTCCCACTCTTCCGCAAGGGCCCTTTGCGATCATAGTAGGAATTTGGACGATGACCAATTGCGACTTTTAAAGGAAAATGGTGGTGTGGTCCAGACGGTGGCCTTTAGTTCTTACCTCAATACTAAAAAGCATGAGGAAAGGGCGGCTTTCATGAAGGAAGTATACGCCAAGATGGCCGATTCCCTGGGTGTTGAATGGTTTGAGCGTTCTCAATTTGGTTCCTTGACCGATGCGCAAAAAGCCGCTTTTATGGAAAATTATCCCAAAGTGATGCAAATGGGCAAAGACTGGGCCCAAGGGCGATCGGAGGTGCCCGAGGGCGTAACCGTGGCCGATTTTGTGGACCATATAGATTACATGGTGGAGCTCATTGGCATTGACCACGTGGGCATTAGCTCAGATTTTGATGGCGGTGGCGGTATTGAGGGCTGGAGCGATGCCTCCGAAACCTTCAATGTTACCATGGAACTCGTGGAGCGGGGATATACGGAAGAAGAGATTGCCAAGCTGTGGGGCGGAAACCTGTTGCGCGTTTTGGATGAAGTGCAGCAAGTGGCCCGTACCCTCACCGCTTCCTAATCTTCGGTTTTCGCCAACCGGTCCTTGACAAATTCCACCTTGGTCTTACCGTGGGGCTTGGGCTTACCGTCTTCCCCTAAATTCACCATGATGATATTGTCTACCGTGACAATGGTCTCGTGGTTCATTTTGTTGCGTACCTCACAGTTCAAGGTAAGGGATGTCTTGCCGAATTTGGCCACCGCAATACCGATCTCCACGATATCGCCCTGTTTGGCGGCACTCATGAAATTGATTTCAGATATGTATTTGGTGACAATTCGTGAATTTTCCAATTGTATGATGGTATATAGGGCGGCCTCCTCATCAATCCAGGCCAAGACCTTGCCCCCAAATAGTGTTCCGTTGCTATTGAGGTCTTCTGGCTTTACCAGTTTTCTTGTATGAAATCGCATAGCTATCGTTTAAAGGTAAAATTAATTCTAATTACGAAACCTGTATGGCCCATGGATGTTGTTGGATGCATTATTCCCAATTCAACAATCCAAGGAACGCCACACCGCGGCATTATTAAAATTCAGGCTTTTTAAATCAAGAGTCCACAATAACCCCAGCCACACCAATGCCCGGTGTTTATAACCCGTTAAAAACTAAAAAATGCCCATGGCCCAAGCCACGGTATAATGCCTACATTTATACAAACAAACACATCATGAACCAGAGGTCAGAACAATTGCTTGCCCTTAGACCATCCATTGCCAATGCCCGTTTCAACGACCAAATGAGTGCCGAGGAGCACTTTCAGAACAAGACCTTACGGCCGGTGATCAAATTGCAGAACGAAATTCTCTTGGCATCGTTTCAAAATTACATCATAAAAGGCAAAAACGCTTTTTATGAGTTGACCTTGGACCGGCGGTTGGAGTACATCTCCAATGCGGTGCAAAAGGACATGAAATTCCGAAACTCCTTGAAAGGCATGATCATGGGCCAATTTACCTTGGAGGAATACAACCTCTACATCCAGAATTCCTCTGCCTTGAACAAGCGCATGATGAACATGGTGATCAAGCGCATCCAGGACCAACTGCAGTATTTTGAACAACCGGCCCTAATCAATCAGTGATTCCCCATTGAGATTGGTGGTGAGGATGTTGCTCATAAGGTCAAAATAGGGTCTTATGATCTTAAAGGCCCTATTTACGTTAGGTAGGAAATCTGCAGAAACCACCTCCTTGTCCGTAAAGGACTTTTGGAAGATGTACTGCTTTTTCTTGATGAAGTCTATATTGGGGTGCTCCTTATCAAAGCCTTTTGGGGCCGTTTTTACCGAGTCCCCTTGTAATGGGCCCCAAGTGGCAGCAAAGGATTCCTCCCTTAAGATGGCCTTGAGCTCTTGGGCATCCATCTCCCATTCCTTTCGTATGCGCAACAGGTCGTCCTTTTCCGGTTTCCAGAAACCCGCCCCCAAAAAACTGTTACCAGGTTCTATATGCACGTAATAGCCACCACGCCTATGGTTTCCCTTTCTGGACATAAAGCCCGAAAAACTGCTCTTATAGGGTGTTTTGTCCTTGGAAAAGCGAATATCCCGATAGATTCGGAACAATTTCGACTTTTCTATGGCATCATGCTGGTTCATTTCCTGCGCCAATGTTGCCATGAATCCTTTAAAGTTGGCCTGCTCCTTGGTATATCTGGATTTGTTTTCCGTAAACCACTCCCGGTTATTGTTGTGTTTTAGATGCTTTAAAAATTCAAGGGTTTCCTTGTTAATTTTTGGGTGTAACATACGACGAAGGTGTTGTTATATTTAACCTAAAGTTAGCCATTTGAAAACAGCCCCAAGATATATTGGCTATTTTTAATCTAAATTTCAAACGAAATGCATGACCCATCGATCATAGAAAAAATAAAGGCGCACAAAAAGCAGCCCAATCTGCGGTATCGGTTAAAAGAGGAGTCGGAAACCTTTACGGACCGGCTCTTTTATACCTTGTTTGACATTGATACCCCTGTGGCTGACAATTTGGAGAAGCTTTCCATACAGTTTGATGTTTTGGTGGACCTTGCCTGTTGGGAAAGTGAACGGCCGTGCAAGAAAATATGGGAAAATTACGTGGAGAAGCTCCCCCATATTCTGGAAAGCCTAAATATGGACGCGGAGGCCACGGTAAACTGTGATCCGGCCTCCCTCTCCATAGAAGAGGTCTATATGGCCTATCCGGGCTTTTATGCCATTGCCATCTACCGCTTGGCACACGAACTATATAAAGTAGGGTTCCCCTTAGTGCCGCGTCTCATGACGGAGTATGCCCATAGGCAAACAGGGGTGGACATCAATCCCGGGGCCCAGATCGGCAAGTCATTCCACATTGATCACGGAACGGGAGTGGTCATCGGTGAGACGGCCGTGATCCATAACCACGTGAAGATCTATCAGGGGGTGACCCTGGGCGGACTCTATGTGGCCAAGCATTTGCAAAAGACCAAGCGGCACCCTACCATTGAGGACCATGTAACCATTTATGCCAACGCCACTATATTGGGTGGGGATACCATCATTGGGGCCCATAGTGTCATAGGGGGCAATGCTTGGCTGACTTCTTCCGTACCCGCCCACTCCACCGTGTTCCATACCCCGGAAATCAAAATAAAAACCTTGCCCCATGCCTAACTCCATAGCAAACCTGATCGGTAATACCCCCTTAGTGAAATCGCGCGTGCTGAACACCAATCCCAATGTAAACCTCTTTTTTAAGTTAGAGGGCCACAATCCTGGAGGCAGTGTAAAGGACAGGGCAGCGCTGAACATGATCAAAAGCGGGTTGGAAAGGGGCAGCATCCGATCCCATGACAAACTGGTGGAGGCCACAAGCGGCAATACGGGCATTGCGTTGGCCATGATCGCTGGTATCTACGGATTGGATATTGCTTTGGTGATGCCTGAGAACAGTACCATTGAGCGGGTGCAGACCATGCGCGCCTATGGGGCCGAAGTGATCTTGACCCCCGCTGATGCAGGTATTGAGGGCGCTAGGGACCATGCCCAGCAGATGGTGGATGATAAGGGCTATGTAATGATCAACCAATTTGCCAATGATGACAACTGGAAGGCCCATTACTCCTCTACCGGGCCCGAAATATGGCGGGATACCGATGGCACGGTCACCCATTTCGTGTCTTCCATGGGCACCACCGGCACCATCATGGGCACCTCTACCTACCTAAAGGAGCAAAAGGATACCGTACAGATTGTTGGGGTGCAGCCCTCAGATGATGCCAGGATACCGGGAATACGGAAATGGCCAGAAGCCTATCTGCCCAAGATCTACAATGCCAGCAAGGTAGACCGCATCATTGAGGTCAATGAAAGAGAGGCCACGGAAATGGCAAGGCGTTTGGCCAAGGAAGAAGGCATTTTTTCTGGCATGAGCAGTGGCGGTGCGGCAACGGCCGCCCTAAGGTTGGCCAATGAACTGGAAACGGGAACCATTGTGAGCATTGTATGCGACCGGGGGGACCGTTACCTGTCCTCAGCTCTTTTTGAATGATGGGATATACCTTCCCCAAATAAAAAAAAGCCCCAAAAGGGCTTTTTCTCTTTAAACTAAAACGAGCTTATCTGGAGCCGGAAGCGGCGTCCCATTGCTTAATGTGCTCTTGGACCATAAATTCAATCTTCTGTCCATTTTTATCTGTAAACACATAGGTTTCCACATTATTTCCGCTGTTTTTTGTGGCCAGGCTCATATCTTTTTCAATAGTGAGTTCTTCTCCCTGGTCCACGGCCACCATCATATCGTTTCCATCGGAAATCAATACAAAATCCTGTGGGGCATAGGCCCTATAGCTAAAAACGATTTTTTCATCGAAAGCTTCGTCCTTATCGTTATCTATTTTTACGGTTTTGGTGACCATGGGCTTTACATTATCCGTATCCGTGCCTTGAGGCATATTGTATAAATTGGCCTCCTCGGTTTCCATGGTACTGACCTCCACCGTTCGTTTAAAGGATTGGTCTCCTTTGTTGATCGTAACTGTCTTGGAGGTGGTGGTCATGGCACCATCGTCCACTTTTTGGGCAGTTATCAAAGTTGTAGTAAAAATGAGCGCCAGTGCGCTGGTATATATTTTCTTGTAATTCATCATATTCTGTTTTTAGGATTCGTAATTTATTTTTAGGTATTCGTAAATTCTTAAAAAGTGTTGGCCTCGTTGAGCCGTTCTGAGTTCTCCTTGCCCCATGCATCCAACATCCAACTATTTTTCTCCAATTCTCGGATGTAAGCGCCTATGAGGTCTATGGTGCCCTCATCATTTACGGACTCCGCTTTTTTCACCACCGTACCCATTTGTTTCAACAAAATACTGTGGGCTTCCAAAAGGGCTTTGACCATCTCCTCATCCTTTAAGGTGGAATTGCTTTCCAAGATATTGGAAGCTTTGAGATAATCACTGTAATTGCTTATGGGATGGTAGCGCAATGTTAGTATCCGTTCAGCGATTTCATCTATCTTAATACGCGCATCACTGTACATTTCCTCGAATTTTTGATGGAGATCAAAAAAATTCCGTCCCAAAATGTTCCAATGGAAATTGCGTAATTTTTGGTAGTACAGATGATAGTCCGCCAAGAGGGTGTTGAGTTCAACCACTACGGGCAATACTTTTTCTTCACTGATATTCAGGTAATTCATTTTATGTGTTTGTTTTAAAATTTTAAATTATGTTGAATGGTATCTGAAATTTGAAGCCCAGGCTGTTGCTGTAAAATGCATGGACCTTTAAACATCCAACACACATTAAGTTATAAGAATAAGGAGCCGTGTCAAGGCATTTAACGCCCCTTAACAGAAGTTGGGAAGAATTATGTTAAGAAGCCTTAAAGCCAGTTCTTCTTTTTAAAGTAAATTAACATAGCAATGAAGAGCAAGATCATGATGCCCCAGATATAATAGTAGCCATAGGGCCATGTAAGCTCTGGCATATGTTGAAAATTCATGCCATAAACACCCACGATGAAGGTCAGGGGGATAAAGATAGAGGCCATGATGGTGAGGACTTTCATGACTTCGTTCATTTTATTGCTCATGTTGCTCATGTACATTTCCATAAGGCTCATGCTCATTTCCCTGTAGATCTGCAGGCTTTCGTTGATTTCCAAGGTATGGTCATGCAGGTCACGGAGAAAGGGCTTGGTGTCCTGGGTGATCAATCCGTTGTTGGTCTCGATCAACCTTATGACCAATTCCTTAACAGGAAAGACCCATCGCCTTACTTTGAGTACATCCTTTTTTAGCATCTGTATCCTTTTGGCCACTTCCGGTTTGGGATTTTCATAGACCTCGTCCTCCAACTGGTCTATTTTGTTCCCCAAGTGTTCAATGACCAAAAAATAATGATCTATAACGGCATCCAGCAAAGCGAAGAACAGATAATCGGCACCTCGGGTGCGGATACGGCCCGCTTTATTGAAAATACGTTCCCTAACACCGGTGAACACATCATCCTCCACTTCCTGAAATACAAGGACGGACTGTTTTTTGAGCACAAGGGCCATATGCTCCCCTATGATCTCATCATCCCCATTGATGTATATCATTTTAAAAACCCCAAAAATATAGTCCTCGTATTCATCTATCTTGGGGCGCTGTTCCGTATTCACGGCATCTTCCATGACCAAGGGGCTAAGTCCAAAACGTTTGCCCAGGTCCTCTATAAAGGTTTCGTCATTGATGCCTATGACATTGATCCATGACGTAAGCTTACTGTCTGAAGAGGCCACTATGTTTTCTGGATCGGTGGAGTCAAACTCTTTAAAATCATTTGGGCCATAATCTATGAAATGGGCCCTACTGCTTGTTTTTTCCTTGGTCCCCAAATAATTCACAGTACCCGGGGCCTTGCCCATCTTACCCTGCACACGAGAGACTTTTTTCTTTCGTTTAGACGTAAATTTTGGTCTGTTGACTTTCATTGCACGGTGTTTTCTTAAAGATAGGAAAAGTTGGCATCAACCGTTCCCAAAGTTTATCTTGTTCAGCATAAGGCCCGATCCGGGCGCTACGTAAGGCAAAACCATGGAACAGTTTTCCTGCAGGGACATGGTCAGCGTTTGCATATCCATTTCATTGCGACCCAATAGAATGAGGGCTCCCATGATCATCCGGATCTGATAGCGCATGAACCCTTTTCCCTGAACATGGAGCGCATAGGATTTTTTTGGGAAAAAATTGGCCGTAAGCAATGTGTTTTCCATCAGCTCACAGCGATCTATGGTCCTGACCACTTGGGCATTCGGTTTTAGACCGGCGGTATAACAACTAAAGTCATGGGTGCCCTCAAAAAAGCGGGCTGCCTTGGTCATGGCCTCAATGTTCAAGGGTGTACTGATATTGGCCAAAAAGGGGGCGCAGAAGGGGTGATTTTTTTCACCGTGGGAAAAGAGATACACGTACTCCTTTGAACTACAGTCTTGTATGATGTTAAAATCCTTGGTGGTGGGCAACACCTCCAATACCCTGATATCCGGAGGCAGGTTCCTGTTCATTTGCTCCTCAAAATCCGAAATGGAGTCCAAGGGTCCATCTTCCAAAAACAATTCAAAGGCCATTTGTAGTGCAGACACCTTGGCATCGGTTCTTCCAGCGCCTAAAATCTTAAAGGTACGTTCTGGCATGATATGCTTTAACGTCTTTTGAAGCATGCCCGCTATGGTACGCTGTCCGGGTTGTGGCTGCCAACCACTGTACCGAAACCCCAAAAACTGTAGGTATACCAAATAACAAAAGCGGTTACGTTCCAAAATTATCTTGAACTGAAAATTCAAGTCCTAAGATAGCCAACCGCATTAAATTAGGGAGTCCATATGATTATTTTTTGTACTTTTTCCTCAATAACCACCTAAACATAAAAGAAATGGATTCTTTAAACGTGAAGCCCCCGGCCTGGTTTTGGGCGGTTGCGGTTTTGGCCCTGCTTTGGAACCTCATGGGCGCGAGCGCCTATCTTACACAAGCTTTTTTGTCCGCAGACGCTGTGGCCAACATGCCTGCAGCGGAACGCACCTTATTGGAAAGTCAGCCCGCATGGGTCACAGCGGCCTTTGCCATAGCCGTTTGGGGCGGACTTTTGGCCTCCATTTTTCTTTTGGCAAGAAAGAAATGGGCCACTACCCTCTTCGGCATCTCCCTTTTGGGGGTGTTGGCGCAACAAACGTATTTGTTCTTTCTGAGCAATGCCATGGAGGTCTATGGGCCTGCGGGACTCATAATGCCCGTATCCGTCTTCCTCGTGGCCGTGGCCCTGCTCCTATTTTCCAGAAGCGCGGAGGCCAGGCAATGGCTGGGTTGATAAAGCTGTGGATTTATTTTTAAGACCGACCATTGTGGATGGCCGCTTGCCGATTATTTTTACCACAGGTTTATTGGGGTTGCCCGGCATTCCTTGTTGTTCATCGATAATATAAAATAAAGAAAGTTGAGGGGCGTTAACTTTTTCGAAACGGTTCCCCAAGACCATGAAACCTACTCAAAATGAAATTGCTTAAGACCCTATTCCCCTGGAAGAGCACACTCCTACTTTCTGTATGTATCTTATTGGTTTTAAATGTGATGAGTTTTTATGGTATCTACACGAACAAATTTTATTTCTTTAAAATAGACAACTATATTTTTCCCATACTCTCTTTGGTACACTTGGTGTTTTTGTATGTCATGTGGTTCAAGATCAAGGAGGGTGAACTGAGCGATCCCCCCATGCGGAACTTGGAGTTCCTATTGTATTTCATAGCCTTGGTATACCTTTTTAAATTGGTAGAAAGCGGTTATGTTCTTTTTACGGCCGACCAGTATGAAAACCATCTCATCCCCCCTACCTTCATCCCCGTGGGCATCTTACTGCTTGTACTCTACACCACTTTGTTACTGCTTACCCTGTTGACCTTCAGCTTTAGACGACAATTGGTGGGCACCTATCTTTTTGATGATACCAACCAGCACGTGGACCATTGGAATTCCTAAATCGTTCCCCGTATCAGAGCGCAACCAAATTCATGTGGTAGGCCCATGGCCCTAATCGTGGGTTATAGGCCACTGATGTAGCTCCCGTAGAGGTCTTTGAACTGGTAACCTTCCGCAAAGCGATGTTTGCTCAGCTTATTAAAGGACACCAATCCCCATAACAACAGTTCCTTTAATAAATACATATCCGCCTCTGGAAAATCGGGCTGATGCTCCTTGACCAAACGGTTGAGCTCGGGAATACCGTCTAAGGCGCGTTTGTATTCCTCATCGGTAAAATCGTCCAGCAGTTCAAACCCTTCGCCCTGAAAAAACCAGCTCAGCAATTCATCATAAGGGGTTTCGGCATCTTTGCGTTCCAATTTCTTGATCTTTGGGAAAAAGTTAGGGAACATGGTTTTTATGGCTTCGTCTATCAATATCGCGGCCACGGCATCCGCTCCTTCCTGCTCGCCTTCGTAGACCAGCTCTATCTTTCCGGTAATGGAGGGGATGACCCCTAGAAAATCACTCAAGCGTACGGACGTATGCTCCGCCCCGGTGAGAAGGGCGCGCCGTTCCGCTGTGCTCAAGAGGTTTTCAAAAGCTGTTATACTGGTACGGGCACTTACCCCGCTTTTGGCATCCACATATTCACTGTTACGGGCCTCAAAACTGATCTGTTCCAAGAGATCTTTGGCCACATCGGGCACGTACACGGCATCTAACTGCCTCTCTTCCAGATGGGCCTCTTGGTCCGTGATCTTTCTTGCGGTTTCCACATCATCCGGATAGTGGGTAAGTATCTGTGAACCAATACGGTCCTTCAATGGGGTCACGATACTGCCCCTATTGGTATAGTCCTCAGGATTGGCCGTGAACACAAATTGGAGGTCCAACGGCAGGCGTAATTTAAAGCCCCGTATCTGTATATCACCCTCCTCCAAGATGTTGAATAGCGAAACCTGGATCCGGGACTGCAGATCGGGCAGTTCATTGATCACAAAGATGCACCGGTTGGCCCTGGGGATCATTCCAAAGTGAATGACCCGATCATCCGCATAGGACAATTTTAGATTGGCAGCCTTTATGGGATCCACGTCACCGATCAAATCGGCCACGGTAACATCTGGGGTGGCCAGTTTTTCGTAAAAGCGCTCCTCCCGCGGTAACCAGGCAATCGGCGTATCGTCTCCCTTTTCCTTAATGAGCTCCTTGGCGTAGCGGGACATGGGGGCCAAGGGGTCGTCATTGATTTCCGATCCCTCCACAATGGGAATGTGGGCATCCAACAGGTTCACCATGAGCCGCGCCAAACGCGTCTTTGCCTGTCCGCGAAGGCCCAATAGGTTGATGTTGTGCCTAGAAAGAATGGCCCGCTCCAGCTCAGGAATGACCGAGTTCTCATAGCCCCAAACCCCTTGAAAGGTGCTTTCCCCTTTACATATCTTCTCCCGCAGGTTGTCCCTCAGTTCGTCCTTAATGCTTTTGGTATGGTATCCTGACGCTTTTAGCGCCCCCAATGTTTTTATTTCTGTTTGCTTCATGTTTTATGCTTGATGCTCGTTTCTCGTTG
>CAKZLG010000036.1 GCA_937125035.1 uncultured Maribacter sp.
GTTCTATGATGGGTTGAGTGCCCATGACAAGTTGGGCGGCCAACATAAAATACCACGGCTCTCTAACAGTAGGGACTATTTGGAGGAGCTTCTAAAAATGAACAAATCCTAACACAGTTACATTTTTATAAAGGAGGCCGCATCTCTTGACCCTTGCCCGCAACTCTTTTGGTAGGACGCTACCCTGAAATTTGATCAGTGATCGCCCCGATGGTAAGGCTTTGGTGCCCTCATCGATAAAATGGGGTGCCTGAACAAATAAATAGGGAAATCTTTCGTTAATGATTCACCTTAGAGCAACTAAACCAAACATAACTAGTATAAAATCAATATCATGGCAGAAAGATTAGTGATCGTGTCGGACATGTGGGGAGCAAAAAAGGGGTTGTGGATCACCTCCTACTTAGGGTATTTACAGCAATATTTTGATATTACCTTTTATGATGCCCAGCAGTTGGCCAATATAGACCTCGTTGTGCAGACAGAGGAGAAGGTCCACGAAGCTTTCATATCCGGCGGAATGTCCACAGCTGTGGCCCATCTTCTGAAAAAGGAGAAGCAGCCCTGTTATTTTTTAGGTTTTAGTACGGGGGGCAGCATTATATGGGAGGCCGCCAAACAAGGTCTGCCCATAAAGCATTTTTACGGGGTTTCACCAACGCGGATCCGACTAAAGGAGGATAAGCCGGCTTTGGATTCCTTTACTTTGCTCTATGGTGGCAATGATGCCTTTAAGCCCAATGAGGACTGGTGCAGAAAGGTGGATGTGGACATTGAGTTGGTACCCAATTACGGCCATACCCTATATTCTGATGAGAAGGTCATTAAAAAGGTGTGTCTTGAACTATTGGAAACCGTAACCCATGTACGGGCAAAAGTCAAAAAAGTGGTTTGATCAAGATACCGCTTTTAGCTTCTTAATGGTTTCAAAGGATAATTTCTGCTCGGCGTAGGCCTTGGTTACCTTGAACTCATTTTCATCACCACTTGGCATTTCAAACATGGCGTCTGTAAAGATGGCCTCGCAAAGGGATCGTAGTCCCCTAGCGCCCAATTTATATTCAATGGCTTTTTCCACAATATAGTTCAACGCCTGCTCGGTTATACTGAAGGTGATATCATCCATAGCAAACAGCTTTTCATACTGCTTGATGATGGCATTTTTCGGTTCTGTGAGAATGGCCCTTAGGGTCTTCCTATCCAACGGATTCATGTGGGTAAGCACGGGCAAGCGTCCTATGATTTCCGGAATGAGCCCAAATTCTTTCAGGTCTTTTGGGATGATGTACTGTAGGATATTGGTGTTGTCCAATTGTTCATCGGCCTTGGAAGCACTGTAGCCGACCGCCTGTAGATTCAATCTTTTGGTTATGGCACGCTCAATGCCGTCAAAGGCCCCACCGGCTATAAAAAGGATGTTCTCTGTATTGACCTCAATGAATTTTTGGTCCGGATGCTTGCGTCCGCCCTTTGGTGGTACGTTGACAACGGTGCCCTCCAACAATTTCAATAACCCTTGTTGTACCCCTTCACCAGAGACGTCTCTTGTTATGGAGGGATTGTCGCTCTTGCGGGCGATCTTGTCAATCTCATCAATGAAGACGATGCCCCGCTCCGCTTTTTCCAAATTATAATCTGCGGCCTGTAACAGGCGAGTTAAGATACTTTCCACATCCTCACCTACATAACCGGCCTCTGTGAGTACGGTGGCATCCACAATGGCCAAGGGTACGTTCAGCATTTTTGAGATGGTCTTGGCAATGAGGGTCTTTCCCGTACCGGTCTGCCCCACCATGATGATGTTGCTCTTTTGGATCTCTATATCATCTTCCTTAGAGCTGGGCTGTAGCAGTCTTTTGTAGTGATTGTACACGGCAACGGACATTACTTTTTTGGTGCGTTCCTGACCAATGATATAGGTGTCCAGAAAGGCCTTTATCTCCAATGGTTTTTTGAGGACAAGTTCAGACGAGAGGTCATTGGTCTTTGTTTGCCTGGACTCCTCGGCCACTATACCGTGCGCCTGCTCAATACAGCGGTCGCAGATATGCGCATCCAAACCAGCGATCAATAAATTGGTCTCGGGTTTCTTTCTTCCACAAAAAGAGCATTCTAAATTTTCCTTTGCCATACTAATTCAAACTTTCAACAACCTAATAACGCACATATGACGCTTTTGGTTCATCACGATTATAAGATTTTTGAAATGGGGGTTATTTCTTCTCCCGTACCAGGATTTCATCGATCATGCCATACTTCTTGGCTTCTTCCGCCTTCATCCAGTAATCCCTATCACTGTCCTCGTGTACTTTTTCAACTTTTTGGCCAGAATGTTTTGCGATGATGGCGTAGAGCTCTTCCTTGAGTTTTAGGATCTCGCGGGCCGTGATCTCTATGTCACTGGCCTGGCCCTGTGCACCGCCCATGGGCTGGTGGATCATGACCCTAGAGTGGGTGAGTCCGCTGCGTTTGCCCTTTTCCCCTGCGCAGAGGAGTACAGCCCCCATGGACGCCGCCATGCCGGTGCAGATGGTGGCCACATCTGGTTTTATGAACTGCATGGTATCGTAGATCCCTAGCCCGGCATAAACGCTGCCCCCTGGAGAGTTGATGTAGATCTGTATGTCCTTGTTGGCATCCGCACTTTCCAAAAAAAGCAATTGTGCTTGCACGATGTTGGCCACTTGGTCATTGATACCTGTGCCCAGGAAAATGATGCGGTCCATCATTAAGCGGGAAAACACATCCATGGCAATGGCGTTCAACTGTCGTTCCTCAATAATGTTGGGCGTCATATTAACAGGGTACATGCTGCTCATGATGGCGTCATAGTAGGTGCTGCTGATGCCTTGGTGCTTTATGGCGTAATTTTTGAATTCTTTTCCGTAATCCATAAACTGTTGTTCGAAGTTTTAAAGTCAAAAAAAGGTGCCGAAAAAAGATTTTCCGGCACCGTAAAGATACTTAATTTATTATTGGAAATCTTATCCGTACACTTCTTTCACAAAGTTGTCATAGGTAACTTCCTTTACCTTTAGATTGGCTTTTTCCTTATAGAGTTTCAACAGCTTTTGGCTCATGAGTTGCTCCGAGAGCCGTTTTACCTCATCTTGGTTGCCCAAAACCCTAGCGGCAATATTGTTCAACTCCTCCTCTTTGGGGTCCATCTGGCCAAATTGGGCCATTTGGGTCTTTATGAAGCCCTTGGCATATTCCTTAAGCTCCTCAAATTGAACTTGAAGATTGTTTTCCTGAATGATCTTGCCTTCTATCAATTGATAGCGCAATCCTTTTTCGGATTTTTGGAACTCCTCTGACGCCTCCTCTTCAGAAATCGGATTTTCCCCGGTCATTTGAATCCATTTGGTCAAAAAGCCGGACGGCAGCTCAAATTTTACGTTCTCAATGAAGTGTTCTGTGATATCGTTGAGGAGCTTTTGATCGGATTGCTGTTCAAATTGCTTTTCCGAGTCTTCCTTGATCTTGGCCCTGAGCTCTTTTTCTGAGCTGATCTTTTCATCCCCGAACAACTTATCGAACAGTTCTTGATTCAAAGGGGCGGGCTCGCGCTCGTTGATCTCAGAAATGGTGAAGGCCACTTCCACATCAAGGTCATCGGTCTTATCACGTGCAACTCCCAAAAGGCTGGATAAAAGATAGTTTTCCTTCAATAGGCCCTTGGTTTGGAGCGTAACGGTATCCCCTGGCTTCTTTCCCTCCAAAGCGGAAAGTGCCTTTTTGTTCTTGACCTGGTCCATTTCCAACAGGGATTTGTTCTCTATGCCTTCGGCTTCGTTCACAAAAGTACCGTGAACTTCGTCCTTCTTCCCTACTACCTCTTTAGAGGCCAGTTTGCCATACTGTTTTTGTATGCGCTCCACCTGCTCGTCTATCATCTTCTTGTCTGCGGAGATCTTGTAATGTGTAATGGCTTTTTTGGTCTTTAGGGGCACTTCAAAAGAAGGTGCCAGCCCAAGCTCAAACTCAAAAGCGAGTTCTTCTTGGTCCCAATCAAAATCATCCTGTTGTTTGGGAAGCGGATTTCCCAATACATCCAACTTCTCTTCCGTGAGGTATTTGTTGAGGTTGTCCTGCAATAATTTGTTCACCTCGTCCACCAAAACCGCCTTGCCGTATTGCTTTTTAATAAGGCCCATGGGAACTTGTCCTTTTCGGAACCCCGGGATATTGGCCTGCTTGCGGTAGTCCTTCAAAATGGTGTCTACCTTGTCTTGGTAGTCCTCTTTGGACAGGGCCACCTTAACAACGGCATTCAATTCGTCTATTTGCTCTTTTGTAATGTTCATCCTCTAGTATGTGATTAACTATAATAAAACGGGAGGCAAAATTACTACATTTTAGAACGTACCACAAGTTTTTAAAGCTTTGAATTCCAATTCGTAAGTTGTTGGTCTCAATCTTCTTTGAGCAGTGAAAACAGAATGGATTGCAATAAGGACAAGAGCAAGCTGAAGAGCAATGCCCACCAGATGTTGGCCACATTGAAGCCGGGTATCAAATAGTCTGCAAGTAAGATGATGACAGCATTCACAATGAGTAAAAAAAGCCCAAAAGTAAGGATGGTGACCGGAAGGGTAAGGATGACCAAAATGGGTTTTACGATGAAGTTCAACAGGCTGAGTACAACGGCCACAATGATCGCCGTCAAATAGGAGTCTACCGAAACGTTGGGCAAAATATTGGCCAATACCACTACGGCAAGGGCACTCAACAGGATTCTTAAAATTAATTTCATGGTTATGGATTGTTTTAGGGTTTGTTTATCGGGTAGCTTTAAAATTAGGAAAATATTCTTATTTCCGTGGGGATGGTGTCTATTTAATGCAGGGTGGACCTTGTGCTCTAAATGATGGAGCAGGATAGGTTAGAGGTCATCATTGTTAAAAAACGCCAGCGACTTTTCCAAAAAAGCATCGGGATTTTCTGCGTGCAGCCAGTGCCCTGCCTTTTCTATGGTCTCAACGCGGGCGTTGGGGAAATGCCTTTTGATCACCTCCGTATCTGCAGGTGATATGTACTCCGATCGACTTCCCCTTAAAAAGAGCGTTGGCCCGGTGTAGGTATCCGTACTGGCAATGTTTTCCCCGATCTCCTCCATTTTGGTGGCCAAAGTAGCCAGGTTGAAACGGAAGGCCAATTGCTTTTCCTTGTTCCAATAGAGATTTTTGAGCAAAAATTGGCGTATGCCTTTATGATTTAGGTATTGCTGTAATTGTTTGTCCGCATCCGTTCGGGAATCCGCAATGGAGAGATCCATCTTCAAAAGGGCATTGACAATTTCCTGGTGGTGGGGCGGGTAGTATTTTGGCGCAATGTCCGCAACAATGAGTTTTTCCACGTAAGAAGGTTGTGAACACGCGAATTGCATGGCGGTTTTCCCTCCCATGGAGTGGCCTATGATATGGGCCTTTGAAATACCATGGTGGCCCAGATAATCCAAAAGGTCATTTGACAGAAGATCATAATTGAAATCCTCTGAATGAAAGCTGCGCCCGTGGTTCCGTTGATCGATCAAATGTACTTCATAGCCTTTTTCGGCAAAGGTGTTCCCCAAGGTTTTCCAATTATCGGACATGCCCAAAAAACCATGTAGAATGCACAACGGGGCACCCTTGCCCGTAATTTTGGAATATAATGGCTTGTTCATTTCAATTGGTTCAAGTACATATTAATAACGTTGTCCAGCCCTAGGTATATGGCTTCGCAAATAAGGGCGTGCCCAATGGACACCTCCAGCAAATGGGGGATACTTTGCCGAAAAAAGGCAATGTTCTCCAAGCTTAGGTCGTGGCCCGCGTTGATGCCCAGGCCCAGTTCATGGGCCCGCTTGGCAGCCTGTACAAAGGGAGCAATGGCGGCATCCTTGTTGGAGGCGTAGCCCTTCGCATAGCTCTCGGTGTAAAGTTCGATCCTGTCTGTGCCCGTGGCATTGGCCCCCTCGATCATATGAAGGTCAGGGTCCACAAAAATGGAGGTGCGAATACCGGCCGCTTTAAAACGGGCAATGACGTCTTTTAAAAAATCGGCATGGGCATGGGTGTCCCAACCGGCGTTAGAGGTAATGGCATCCACCGCATCCGGTACCAACGTCACTTGGGTGGGGCGTATTTCCAGCACCAGATCCATGAATTTGGGAATGGGGTTGCCCTCAATATTGAATTCCGTGGTAACCTGGTTTTTAAGGTCGCGCGCATCCTGGTAGCGGATATGGCGCTCATCCGGTCTGGGGTGTATGGTAATGCCCTGACCCCCAAAACGCTCCACGTCCCTGGCCACTTTTACCAAGTTGGGCATATTGCCCCCCCGTGCATTTCGTAAAGTGGCTATCTTGTTCACATTAACGCTCAGTTTCGTCATCTTATCCTTTTTGTGTCGTTCAGGGCACAAAAATACGAATTAGGCATGCCTTTTGAAGGTATAAATTGCTAATTTGCGATATAATCTAGATTCATGGGCATTCAAGAACATATTATAAAAAACATTCCGGTTTTTGAGATAACGGATTCATTGAAAAAGGTGCTCTCCTTTTTTAAGCGCAATACGTTTTCCCATGTGGCCATAGCGGAAAATGGAAAATTCGTAGGGGTGTTTTCGGAAAATGATATCGCCGTGGTGGACACTGATGCGTCCTTATCCCAATATAGATATGATCTGGAGACCTTTTTTGCAAGGACGGAGACCAATTGGTTGGATGTCTTGGAGGTCTTTGCCCGTAATGAGGCCAATCTTATTCCGGTTTTGGATAAAAATAATGAGGTGGTGGGCTACTACGACCTTACGGATATCGTGTCTGTTTTCATAGATACCCCCTTTTTTACCGATCCCGGAAATATTCTGGTGGTGGCCACCGGAATCAAGGATTATTCCTTTAGTGAAATTGCCCAGATCGTGGAAAGCAACAATGCCAAATTTTTGGGCGGCTTCATTACGGATACCCAAAATGATGTTATTCAGGTAACGTTAAAACTCAGCACGGAAAATTTTAATGAAGTGGTGCAGACATTCAGAAGGTACAATTACCATATTCTTTTTGGAAATAGTGATGATCAGTTCCTTGAAGATCTCAAAGATCGGTCAGAATATTTGAACAAGTACCTAAACGTCTAGGAATGAAGGTGGCCATTTACGGACAAACGTACCAGGACAATACGGTGGAGTACTTAGTGGAATTATTGGATGAGCTGCGCAAGGAAAGCGCTGAAGTTGCTATAGAACATGATTTTTACGCCCTTTACAGATCCAAGGGCCATCAGGAAACCTACACCACTTTTACGCAAGATGCCGGGCTGGATGCCTCCTTTGATATGTTCGTAAGCTTTGGTGGTGATGGTACCATCTTAAGGGCCACCACCTACGTCAAGGATCTTGGGGTTCCCATTGTGGGGGTCAACACGGGCAGGTTGGGCTTTTTGTCCACCTTCAACAAAGAAGATGTGCGCAGGGTGGTGCGGGAATTTTCCAAGGGGGACTATACCATTATAGAGCGCAGCTTGGTACAATTGCAGACCAATGAGCTGCAGGAGGAGTTCGGTGATCTTAATTTTGCCCTTAATGAAATTACCGTAAGCCGTAAGGACACCACCTCTATGATCACGGTGGAGACTTATTTGAACAATGAATACCTAACTTCGTATTGGGCGGATGGCCTTATCATTTCCACCCCAACGGGCTCCACGGGGTATTCCCTGAGCTGTGGGGGGCCTGTGATCGTACCCACCGCAAAATCCTTGGTCTTGACACCCATAGCCCCCCATAACCTGAATGCCCGTCCGCTTGTTATTTCAGATGACACCACCATACGGTTAAAGGTTTCGGGTAGGGAGGAGAACCACTTGGTTTCCTTGGACAGCCGGATCGCCTCTTTTGAGAATGGAGAGGAAATCACCATAAAAAAGGCCCCCTTTACCATTAAAATGATTGAATACACTTCAGAAAGCTTCTTGAAAACCTTACGGAACAAATTATTGTGGGGAGAAGACCGCCGTAATTGAAACTCGGTCAGACAATAAATCAACACAAATCCTGTTTATCTTTTGAGCGTAAGCACCTATGTGATTTTGGGGCAGAGCGCGTAATACCAGTATGTGATATGAAGCCTTTGGCCATTTTGTTTTTTTTATGTTCCATAGTGGGTCTCCAGGCACAGACCTATGAAATTGGAGCCTTTGTAGGAGGTGCCAATATGATCGGTGAGGTGGGGCGTACCAATTATATAGCGCCCACGGACATGGTCTTTGGGGGCATTTTCAAGTGGAATAAGAGCAAGCGGTACGCTTGGCGTGCCACCATGCTCTACGGCAATGTAACCGCAGATGACGCCAAGGCGTCCTCTGGATCAAGACAAGATCGTGGCTATCGCGTGGAAAACAGTATTTTTGAGACCTCCTTGGGTCTCGAATTTAATTTTGTAGAGTACAATCTGCATAAATTGGGACCAGCCTTTACACCCTACCTCTATACCGGGGTCACCTACTTTAGGTACGGTTATAATTACTTCAATGATATTGGGGATTTCGTGGACGCCAACCAGACCGATGGTGCTTTTGCCATACCAATGACGGTGGGAATGAAGTATCGTATCAATCAGTTTCTTATTTTTGGGGCGGAAATTGGTGCCAGATATACCTTTACGGATAACTTGGACGCCAGTAATCCGGTGAAGTTGAACGTGGGGGAATTTTTCAACCCTGCGTTTGGAAACGTTTTCAGTGATGATTGGTATGTATTCTCTGGAGTTACCCTTACGTATACTTTTGGTAGAAAGCCTTGCCAGGATTGCTTTGAATAAGGCAAAACATGAATAAAATAGAGGATATTTCCGAGCATAACCTGCCCAGGCATTTGGCAATTATTATGGATGGTAATGGCCGGTGGGCCAAGGAAAAGGGCAGGCATAGGGTATTTGGACACGAACAAGGCGTCAAAACGGTAAGGGCCGTCGTGGAAAACTGTGTAAAGGTGGGCATTGATTATCTTACCCTCTACACCTTTTCCACAGAGAACTGGAAACGGCCAAGGTTGGAAGTGGAGACCCTTATGCGCCTCTTGGTATCCTCCCTGCGAAAAGAACTCAAGACCTTTGATAAGAACAATATCCGTCTGAATGCCATTGGCGATATTTCCGCCCTGCCAACCAAAGCTCAAAAAGAATTGGAAGAGGTCATGGAAAAGACATGGGGCAATACCGGAATGACCCTTACATTGGCCCTTAGCTATGGCTCAAGGGAAGAGTTGCAGTCGGCCATCAGGGCCATTGCCACCAAAGTTAAAAATAATATAATTTCCCCCGAAAATATTGATGAAACCATTATAAATAACCATCTTTACACGCGAAATTTACCAGACGTAGACTTGCTAATCCGAACGAGTGGAGAACATCGGATCAGCAATTTTTTATTATGGCAGATCGCGTACGCCGAATTATATTTTATCGATGTATTTTGGCCAGATTTTAGTGAGCATCATTTGGTAGAGGCCATAAAAAATTACCAGAACAGAGAACGAAGATTTGGAAAAACTAGCGAACAACT
>CAKZLG010000037.1 GCA_937125035.1 uncultured Maribacter sp.
GTGCCCACGAGTCTGGGGCCAATGCCGTCCATTAATTGATGGGCCAAAGCCTCCAATTGCGAATTTTCGGTGGCCTCTTTTTCTATGGCCGCCACCATGTCCTCAGTGGTCTGTGCCATGCCCAGCTGCGCCAGCAACAAACAGCATAGGATGCGTAGGGTATTTGTTTTTTTCATTTCTTGTAGTTCGTTTGCAAGTGGCCTCAAGATAAGGAATACTCAGGGTATGGAGACGATCATTCCATTTTTTTATCCAAGGCCAAGAGGGTGTGCAAAAGTACATTGGCCCCGTTAGCCATATCTTGGGCCGAGGTAAATTCTTTTGGCGAGTGGCTAATACCGCCTTTACTGGGCACAAAGATCATGCCCGTAGGGGCGATCAGGGCCATGTCTTGGGCATCGTGGCCTGCGCCACTGGGCATTTTTTTAGTGCTGAGTTGAAGTTTTTGGCTGGTTTCTTCGATTGTTTTTTGGATGGTGGCATCGGTCAGGGCCGGGTCTGCGGTGGTATCCAAAGGATGGAATTCGACGGATACATTGCTGGCCTTGCCAATTTCGGTGGCTTTGGCCTTTATTGCATTAAAGACCTGTGCAATTTTTTCTGCTGATAGGTCACGGATCTCCAAACTCGCGGTCACCTTTCCTGGAATGACGTTCGGGGCCCCCGGACTGGCCGTGATCCTGCCCACTGTGCCCACTTGGGCCCCCTCAAAACTATTGGTGACCTCGTTCACGGCCACAACGAACTTGGCTGCGGCGAGTAGGGCATCTTGGCGGGCGTTCATGGGGGTGGTGCCGGCATGGTTGGCGAAGCCGCTAAAGACAACATCCCACCATTTGAGGCCCACAATGCCCTCCACGATGCCTATGTTGACCGCTTCCTTTTCCAAAATACCGCCCTGTTCTATGTGCAGTTCCACAAAGGCGGCCATATCGCCCTTTTGCCGTGCCACCTCTTTCAGTTGGGTGGTGTCCCCGCCCAGGCGCATGATGCCCTCGCCCATAGTGTATCCGGTACTGTTCTTCACCCCTAGGGCGCTTTGTCCCAAATGTCCGGCCATGGCCCGGCTGCCCATAACGCCGCCTTCCTCGTTGGAAAAAATGATGACCTCAAAAGGGTGACGGGTCTTTATGTCGTTCTCGTTGAGCACTTCAACCACTTCCAAGGCCGCCATGGAGCCCACGCAGCCATCATAATTGCCACCGTTGGGCACCCGATCGATGTGGGAACCAAAGGCGATCGGCTTTTTGTTGGCTTCCGTGCCCGGTCTACGGCCAATGATGTTCCCGGCCGCATCCACATGGGTGTTGAGCCCCATCTCCTTCAATTGTGCCACTACCCACTTGCTAGCGGCCAGATCAGCATCACTAAAGGCCACCCGTTCCGTTTCCCCATTTTCTTGCATGCCAAATTGCGCCAGAGCTACAATGCGCTGTTCCAAGCGATCTTGGTCTACCCGGATTTGGGCGCTGACCGTGTGCAGGGCCAAAAGAGACGTTACTAGAAGAAGAAAGTGGTTTTTCATCATATCATTGTTAGGAAAGGCCCAGGGCCTTACGGTTGAAGATACAGTTTTCCATAGGGGGCCGTTCCTGTAAAATGGCCAAGGTATTCTCTACCGTCATGGTGCACATTTGGGCATAGGTGGTCTTGGTAAGGCTGCCTACGTGGGCGGTGAGCAGCACATTGGGCAGGCCAATGAGGGCCTCGTCCTTATTAGGGGGCTCCTCGGCAAGGACATCTGCCGCAAAACCGCCCAAGTGGCCATCTTTCAAGGATTGATACAGGGCTTTTTGGTCAATGAGCTTTCCCCGGGCCGTATTGACCAAGAGGGCACCGGACTTTGTTTGGGCCAGTGCTTCCGTATTCATGAGGTGTTCCGTTTCTGGGGTAAGGGGGAGGTGCAGGCTGAGCACATCCGCAGTTTGCAATACCGCTTCAAACGACAGCATGGGGAAAGGCACTTCTTCTTTGTGGGCACTCCAATAGACGACCTCCATGCCCAGAGCCGCGCCAATAGACGCTACTTTTTTACCAATGTTGCCCATGCCCAAAATGCCCAGGGTCTTTCCGTGGAGCTCATCGCCCACATAACCGCCCCGTTGGTGCCAACGGCCTTCCTTGACCATGGTCATGGCGGTGTAGAGGTTGCGCTGCAGGTTCAGCATTAGGGCAATGGTATGTTCCGCAATGGTGTTGGCGTTGGAGTTGGGGGCGTTCACTACTTTGATGCCCCGTTCCGTGGCGGCCTCTACATCAATATTGTCCAACCCCACGCCGCAACGGGCGATCACCTTGAGCTGGGGGAGCTGATCCATGAGGGCCGCCCGCACTTGGCCTTTGCCCCGGGTAATGATCGCGTCTATAGGGTGTTGGGAGATGGCCGTTTCCAGAGCGGGCCCGTCCAGCGCCATAAGGACACGGCCTTGTGCATCGGTGTCCAAGCGTTTTTGGGCCTCTTCGGCCACTGTTTCCAATAGGGCGATGGTGTACTTCATTTATTTTTGTGGTAAAGGGTGGCATCCTTGGATTTGTAGCCCCTAAAATCATTACGGCCAGATACGTAGATGCCGGGTTGATAGAGTTCATCCTCAAAGATCTTGGGGTCTATGTGGGCATCTGGGGCAGAGGAGAGCTCCAAGAGGTTGCCGGAGGGATCGCGCACGAACATCTGTATGGGGCCATCGGGCAATTGACGCACATGCCCCCAAGGTTTTACATCAATCACCCCCAGTTCCTTCATTCTAAAGAAAATGGCATTGATGTCGTCTACCTGAAGGCACATGTGCCCACGAAAGGAATAGCTGTCTTCCCACTCCGTTAGGTGCAACTGTTGGTCTTCGTTGATCTTGAAGAAGGCCGTGGGATAATCGAACAAAAAAGCGGGGATGGGTTCCATGCCCAGTTCATGCTCATAGAATTCGCACGCTTCTTCCAAATTGCTCACCACAAGGGCTATGTGATTGATCTGTACTGCTTTTGCCATGATTATGATTGTTTAAAGTCGTTTACAAAGTCCCAATTGGGAGTGAGGCCCAGTCCTGGGCGGGTGGGCTGGTGCAACATGCCCTCCGTATCCACACCGATCTGTTCTTCCACCAGATCGTACATCATGGGGTTGCCCCCCAGGGAAAATTCGATGACGTTGGCCGAGGGCGATGCAAAGGCCACGGAGGCGCCCGCCATAAAGGAAAATGCCGAGCCCCAGCAGTGGGGCGCCAGTTCCAGTTGATGCACATGTGCCAGGCTGGAAACGCGCATGGCCTCTGTAATGCCACCAATGATGGCGCAATCCGGTTGTACCACATCCAGGGCGCGCTCCGCGATGAGGTCGCGAACATCAAAGGCGGTATATTCACTTTCCCCTGCGGCAATGGGGATATCCGTACTGGCGCGTACCGCTGCGGTGCCCATCTTATTATCCGGACTTATGGGCTCTTCGAACCAATACAGGTTGCAATCCGCTACGCCACGGCAGAACTGCTTGGCTTCAGGGACGCTAAAAGTACCGTGTGCATCGGTCATGAGCTTAATGTCATCGGGCAGGGCCTCCCGGGCCGCCCGCACCCGTTTGATGCTTTCCTGCACGGAGTTGTCCATGACCCCCACGCGCATCTTCACGCCAGAAAAGCCTTTGTCCGTATAACTTTTGAGCTGTTCCCCAATGGCATCCGCATTGGCCCATCCGCCACTGGCGTAAGCGGGCATTTTTTCGCGACAGCTTCCCCCCAACAGTTCCACCACGGGCACGCCGAGGGATTTCCCTTTGATGTCCCATAGTGCGGTATCAATGCCACTAAGGGCAGAGATGGTAAGGCCGCGGCGCCCCAAAATGGGAAACTTACGGCCGCGGGAGAGGGCATAATGGTCTCTAGAGCCGTTGTACACATGCTCCCAAACACGGGTAATGTGGCCGGCGTCCTTGCCCACGAGCAGGGGTTTTAGTTCATTTTCAATGCAACTTACAATGCTAGCGCAGGAACCGGAGGACCCCACGGCCGCCTTCGCCTCACCAAAGCCCTGTAGGCCGGTATCGGTGGTCACGACCACAAGGGTCATATCAAAATGGGTCAGTAGCCCATAGTCCGACCGGTGCTGTTTTTCCTTGGCAATGGGGCAGCTGAGCCAAAAGGCCTCTATGTTGGTTATTTTCATCTTTGGTTTTTCTGTTCTGATAGTTTGCCTTGGTCGTTATCCATATTAAGAAAGATAGGGTTTCAACATGTCTAGGGAACGCTGGGTGAGCATGGTGTAAAAATCATCCGTTATGGCTGAACTGCCATGGTCTTCCAAAAATTTCTTCTGCTCGGCGGTAAGTTCTTTTGGGTCCGTTTCTATGGAATTGGGATAGGGATTTGCGGGCGTACGGTCTATGGGCGGACAAAACTCCACGGAGAGCACCTCGTCATAGCCAATGGCCGTAAGGGTATCCATGATCTGCCGCCATTTTAGGTGGCCCATACCGGGCGCCATACGGTTGTTGTCCGCAACATGGAAGTTCACCAACCGCTGCCCCACTTTCTTCATGGTGGCGAACATGTCCACCTCCTCCAAGTTCATATGAAAGGTATCCAGGCAAACCCCGCAATTGGGTCCCACCGCCTCAGCAAGGGCCAGGGCCTGCTCTCCCCGGTTAATGAAATAGGTCTCAAAGCGGTTAATGGGCTCAATGCCAATTTTCAATCCGTTGGCCTCTGTAAAGGCATAGATTTGTTGAACGCCCTCCACGGCCCATTCCCATTCTTCCTCTGGGTGGGCCTCCGGTACGATCTTGCCGACGGTGGCGGGGACCAGGGAGATGACCTTGCCGCCTAGGGCCTTGACCATTTGCGCCACTTCCAAAACGTACTGTACGGAGCGTTGGCGCTGTCCGTGGTCCTTGGCCAATAGGTTGCGTTCCTCCAACATCAGGGTCACAGAGCCCCAGCATTTTATGTTATATTTTTCCAAGAGTTCCTTTACTTGTGCAGTGTTGTACTGCTCTGGGGCCCCTTGGATCTCTAGATGGGTGTACCCCAAGCGGGAAATGCGCTGTAGGGTGCTTTCCAAGGTTTCGGCCCTCATCCAGTTATGAATGGCAATTTTCATGATGTTTTTCGTATTGATTTTGGAGGTAACAAGTTATTGAAAAAAAGGGAACCTTGGTAGGTTCAGAATAAGAGACTTTGGAAAAGGCTAGGCGCGTGGGGGCAAATGCCCTGCGAGGTGGCACACTTTTCAGAGCAGGCGAAATAGTATGTTACAGCCGCTGCCAGGGGTGCTATTGATACAATACGTATCTGGGCGGAACCAGTCCTTTGAGACGCATGGAGACCAACATTTGGGCCCTATGGTGGGTAATGTGGTCCGCGAGTAAGAGCAGTATCTGTCTTTTTGTACGATGGAGGCCAAAATACTCCAAGGTATCCTTTAGTTGGGCCAAATTGAATTGGGAGATCAGGGTTTGGGTGGCGGCAAAGGTCTGGTTGATTGCGGCGATCATCTCCGCTTTGGTCTTTTGGGCCACTTGCAGTTCCGTATCGGTATTCCAATCACGAGCATCGCGACCTCCCATAAGCGATTGGGCATGCCAATCCATAGCCCATGCAATGTGCATCAAATGCTCTGCAAAGCTCAGGGATTCCGGGGTTGCCTTAAAGGTGTACTGCTCTTCAGGCATGGTTTCTGCCACCAGGACCAAATATTTTCTGGAATTTTCCAAGCGCTCCAGATATTCTTGTATAAAGACAGGGTCCTGGGCCATAAGGGGAGTGGTCAATGCTGCAAGTAAAAAAGCCATACTCAGTAGAAAGTAGTGTTTCATGGTGCTATCATCTTTGCTATGGCCCGGCGCGATCAACGCCAATGTTCGGCATTTTTTTAATACGGGTTATTTTGTAGTCCTTCGTTCCATCTTCTTACAAACTCTTCAGACCAGGCCTCCCAACCAATTGTGGATAAGGTCCAGATTGTAACGCCCAAAATGATCACGTTCAAGACCACCCCAATGATAGCGATGATCTTTCCTTTTTTAATCGTTTTGATATTGCTAAAGGCGTTTGGATTTTGAAGGTAGATCTGTTCTGATTTTTTGGAGAGGAAATAGGCCATTAAGGCAAGGACGATTGCAAATCCTCCAAAACAAAAAAGGAAGCAGCTCAACATGGCTAAAACGTAAATTAATTTGCTGTTCGGCAATGTCTTTTTTTCCATAATTCCAATTGAAACGGTGTTATTGTTTAAAGTTGTACCACGTAAACATAGGATAATACGTCTTGTTTTCCAAATCTGCCTAAACAGATTCCCAAAGGTGAAACTATAGGTACTCAACGTTGATGCCCTTCTCCCTGACGGCACACCATGTTTGGCAAAAAAAGCAACGGGATGCGCTTCTGGTCACCTAGCCTCTGAATACCATGAGCGTGGCAAGAACCCCGCGATATTCCTAAAGACACCTGGAACCGCTTAACATAGGCCTCAGGGGCAAATCAGTATCCTTTGGTGCGGCACTTTGTTCGCTAGTAAGGCGTTCTATTTTTGGGTACCCCTTTCAAATTTTTCTTGCAGGAGGACCCATAAGGGAACCATCAAGGCGAAGTTGCAAAAGTCGCCCGTGGGAGCACAACACATGGTAGTTGTATTTTGAGGGGAAACTAGTGGTGCAAACGAAACCTCCGCTACCGATACCCCCCTTGGTGGGCCGCTGGCCTATTTTCAATTTCCAACCAATTCAGTTGATATTCCTGCTCGTAAAGTGACTTGCTTTTGGTGACGGTATCCCTGAAATCCATAAGGCCCACTTCGCCTTTTTCGACAGATAAATTGGGCATTGTACTCTGTTTCACAACGTCTTCCATTTTTTTGATCACAGCTGGTCTTTTACGGCCATGTTCATCAATACAGTCGCTATAATCCATTGCCAGTAATTTTTCAGCATCTTCCTTATCTGCACCAATATAGGCCTGATATTGGTAGTACATAAAATCTTTCATGTATAAAACCCCATTGTTGGCGTTACGTAATTCTCTCTTCCCGTCTTTAGTAAGATCGACAATAAAGGTGTCTTGCCGTGTTCCGTTGGATATGGACAGGTCAAAGTCTGTGATTTCCCCTGCCTTATTCTTAATACAATTTTCAATTTGGGCTACCCAACTTGCATGAAAGCCCTTGTCATTTCCACGTTGCCATTCGTTGTGGTCAATACCGTTGATGGTGGTTATCCTTTCGTACCCTGTAGGGTCTTTTGCTCGTGTAACAGGAACAGCAATGTCTGGAAAATAAATGCGGAAATGGAATTCTTTGTTTTCTTTGGGTAAATCTGATTGGAACGTTATATACACGTTCTTGTTCGCCCTGAGCGAATCCATTTTATTTTGAATCTTTCTTTTCACTCCTTCATACCTGTGTTCTTTTACGGCAACCGATTCTTCTTTTAAAGTTCCTATCTCGAAATTCTTGAAAACACCTCCCTTCTTTGTCTTTAGAAGTTGGTTGTCTTTAAAAAGCATAACGCCATAGCTTCGATCTCCTTCTCCGGGAAGGTAGTTTGCCCAACTGATGGACACTTTCAAAGCATCGCTGTTTTCTTTTAAAATCTCTTCATTGGTCACAGCAAATGTTCCAAACTCCTTATGTTTAACGTAAAGAACGTAGCTGCCGTCAGCAAAGTCGATATCCGACAAAAACAACTCATTGTTCTTTTTTTGAAGGGATGTAACGGAAGCCTTCCTGTCTTTGTCCCTAATTGTTTTCACAAGCGCCCAAAGCGCCACAAGTAGGACTATTGCCAATAGTATATACACCATTTTTTGTTTCATAAGGGTCTGCTTGTCAGTGTTTTTTAGCCGGCCTGAAATATAGGCGATTTGAAAACCCTGCACTTTTTGTTGGAGCATTTGTTGGTTTGCGAGCCAAAAACTTGATTTTCTTCCTCCTTCATACACCTAGTGCCTTGTGCACAAGTTAGGAAAAAAAGGGCATCTGGTTTTGTAAATAGCACTTAGCACGATTCAATGCAGTGTGGTTGGCCTAGAGGGTCAAAACCGCAACGCTGGGGCCCGGTGAACATTCCTTGTAGCGCTACGAAATTACCATCTTCAAACGCAGGTATGACCCTGCTTACTCGTTTGGTCCGCTAGTGCCGGTAGTAAGTATCGGACTTTGTACAGCGAAGTGCCCTTTGCGAATTTTTCTTGCAAAACGACCTATAATAAAAGTAGCAAGGCGAGATTGAAAAAGGCGTACCGGCGGGCAATGTTGCCATGGGCAGGTACAACAATAAGCTATTTAGTATCTCAATTTTTTCTACCGCTCACTGCGCTCCTCTGGCAATAAATCGTTCTTGAACGGATTTTTAACAAAGGGGAAAATAAACTGTTTCATAAATCCCTTTGGAAAGGAGGCATCTACCAACCCGGTACCTTTTGGCCATTCGTTGCCCGGGAGGTAGTACGTACCAAAAAGCTTATCTATAAAGGGAAACACCACTGCAAAGTTATTTCCGTAGTGTTCCGGTTCTTGGCAATGGTGCCAATGGTGGTACTGTGGGGTGGTAATGATGTATTTTAAAAATCCGAAGTTGATTCGGGTATTGGCGTGAATAAACACAGCATGTATGGCAATAAAAACAATGTACACGTTAAAGGTCAAGGTTGAAAATCCGAGCACGTACAAGGGCATATACGACATACTTCGGGTAAAAAAGATGTCGATAAAATGGGTGCGCGAACCGGCTAGCCAATCCATATGTTCGGTGGAATGGTGTATGGAATGAAAACGCCACAAAAAATAATGGGAATGAAAAATACGGTGTGCCGCGTATTGAAACAAATCCGTTACCACCAAGGCGATCAAAAGTTCTACAACAAATGGTAAATCATTGACCCATTGGTGTACACTTTCCAAGTTCATCCAACCAAAAAAAGCAACGGCGGGTTTTTTGGTCAACACGCCAAAGAGCTGAATGGCCAAATGGCTGATACCAAAATAAATCAGGTCCGTACGCCACTCCGGATGAAACTTGGACTGTAATCTGTTCTTCGGAAAAACCAGTTCTATCGGCACAAAAATGAGCACCATCACCAGTAAATCCAGTATGAGCCAATCCAGGCCCAAACTCCAGTTCATTTTTTCAACGGCCCTGCCCTCAACGGTCATACCGCCCAATACAACGGCCAATGCCCCTAAAACCACACCAATGACCGCGTACTTTTTATTTTTTGAAAGTAAAAGGCTTACCAATGCGAAAAGGAATGTGGCAATAATTCCGCCCAGCATCAAATTCTCCACCATTTCGGGCGTATAGACTTCCCGAAATTCCGGGGTCGTCAATTGCTCCGGAAACTTGAAACATAGGATACCTCCTAAAGATAAGGCTCCCAAAAAAATGGATAGTGCGCCGCTGATTCTACCTTCACCGATGCGCATTCTTTTGGTTGGCGTTTTCATTTGTTGGTTTTGGTTTGCTATTGTTTGAGTATCCGATTTTAAGCGGGTTCCTGATGATTTTTCGCTAACACTTAATGATTTCGAGGTATTAACGGCGCACCGGGACCATAGGTATCTCTACTGCCATTTT
>CAKZLG010000038.1 GCA_937125035.1 uncultured Maribacter sp.
ACCAATAGTTATAGACCGTTGGGAGAGTACGAGGAAACTTATTACACTTCTGCCTTAAAAGAGGGCATATATGTGTTGGAAATAAAAACTGATTTTGAAATCTTGAAATACAAAATTATTATAGAAAGACCATGATGAAACATTTATTAATTTTAAGTATGTCCATCTTTACTTTTTTGGGATGCGACTCGGACGATAATGACAACAAATCGACAATTTACGAAGGTTTACTTCTTTATGAGGATGATTTATCCCCAGTTGCTGGAGCAACCCTTAACTTTCAAGGAAGGAAAAGAGTTTCTGGAATAGGTCAGTTAGATGAAGTTATAATTGAAAAAGAAATAGAATCAGGAAATGATGGCTCATTTCGTTTTGAATTGGAAACTACCCAGTCTAGTATTGACTATTTTGCGGTTAACTTATTTATGGGAGAGAGTCCTACTAGTATTGACTGTGCTCCTAATAGTTGTGTATCCTTGTCTACGCGTACAATTTTAAATGATTTACGTTTTTTAGCTGAAAGGGAATGACAGAATAATATAAATCAAAGGTTTTTGAATATAATATTGTGTTTTAAATATAATACTTGTGTTAATGTTGAATTAGTAAATAATTTATACAATTTCTCATTAGTTTAGTATCAAAAAGGCGCAAGAAAATTACGTTCTTAGTTACTTTTTGGATATTGGTGTCCTAAAAGGGATTTGTTCAGGATTTAAACTTTCAACTAATTGAAAATAAAGTATTTGACGGATACAAATGCGGTCTGTCATCCCGACTGAATCTTAAAGTGAACCGTCAAAACAGTTCACTTTTTGTTTTTAAAGGTGGCGCATACAAAATTTGGGATCATGCCCAATTGTTGTGTTTAAGCAAATATTGTGGTTAATCTATAGAGGAAGAATTCTACGTTTTTTACTCCCCTGAACTGGGCCTTAAAGGCTTTTATTTTAGCCTTGAACGATTCTGCCGAGGCATTGGTGCTCCTGTTGATAAAATAGTTCAGGATCGACCTGTAATTGAGCGATATGGTGTTCGCGATCGTATTAAAAGCTCTAAAGCCTGTATTTTCAACATCTTTGTGCCAATGCGCTAGTTTTGTATATGCGGTTTCGATGGATGTTGCCGTGTTGAATATGTTCCTGATCCCCTGTACCAGGTTGAAGGCTATCTTTATGTCGGGATATTGGGCGAACAATATCCTGCTTCTTTCCAATTGGTTCTCTGTCCAGTTATTGGGGGCCTTGTAGAGCAGGTACCTGCTCCCGGCCAACAGTTGTTTCCTTGCGTCCCCGTTGGCAAATTCTTTTGGAGTGAACGTTCTGTTCTTTGCCTTTGCCCGTTTTATCTGTTCGTTCTCCAGGTCTATGGCGTCCCATCGGTGTTTGATGCGGATGTCCTGAATGGCTTCCAGAGTGAGTTTTTGTACATGGAAGCGATTGGTGACCAGTATGGCCTTTGGGAAGCATTTTTTGGCTATGGTCTTCATGGAGTTCGCCATGTCCAAGGTGATTTCCCTGACCATGACCCTTTTCTTTGCGGGCACCTTTAGTAATTGCTCTATGATGGGCTCTACCTTGGTCCCTGAGAATATGGCCACTATGGATCCTCTTTTGCCCTTGGCCCTTTTGTTGGTGATAATTGTATAGAGTTCCCCCGTGGAGAGTGCAGTTTCGTCAATGGATAGGTAAGGTCCCATATTCTCGGGAAAGATGAGCCATTGTTTGGCATGTCCCATTTGCTCCCATTCCTTGAAATAGCTCAGGTGATCCTTGTACTGCCGCTGTAGTTTTTTGCCGTTGATCCCATAGAATCCGCCAATGGTATGACAGTCATTGGCCTTGGTACTGACCAAGTACTCTTACAAAAGCAGCGAACTCCACGGTCATCCGAGTCCCCTGTGCCACCAGTTCCCAATCCCTTTGCACTATTTCGTTGGTGCCCTTATCGAGCCAACGGTGGCGCTTGATGTGGAGAAAGACCGATTTTCCACGCAATGTAAAGTCCTGGACGACGATCTCTTTGTAAAGACCATGGGCTATCAAGATGCGATGCCTTTCTTCTTTAGGGGTATCCTTCTTTTCTTCAAAATGAAGATGGAGCCTCCCTCTTGCATTTTATGGGAGATAAGGTCAAAGTGGGTGATCAAAAGTTCGGGAAGTATGAGCTTTAAGAGGTCTTTAGATAGTTCCAATGTTCTTTGTTTTCCAGCAAAGATCCCATTCTATTTTAAATCCGCACACAACTTTTGAGATTGATCCGATTAAAACATGCATTAATTTTTTGAATAAATTTCAAATGTATATGGAGCATTTTTAATCGTTTAAAAGACCTTTTTAGTTTTTTATCAAAAATTTATATCTTTAATTTTGGACCAAATGCTTTCAGATTGCCGAATTTTTTTAATCGGTATTTCCACTGTTAGACATACTGCGGGAGTATTTAAACCCGTAAGCGTTTCCTGTGATAATGAGGTGGGTCAACAACATACAGTTATCACTGGCGAGAATTAATATCCTGAAATGACCAATAATGAGGAGTGCATTGAAAAATGAAAGAGAATTATATGTAATTGGTGTGGGCACATCTGCAGGTGGGCTCGACGCACTTACAAAAATGGTGAAGAGCTTCAACAATGCCACGCAGAACTTTGCCGTTATCGTAGCGCAACACCTTAGTCCGAATTATAAAAGCGAACTTGCCACCATTCTTTCAAGACATTGTAAATGGCCTGTGGTTACCATAGAGCAGTCCATGCAGGTGGAACCTGGAAAAATCTATGTAACACCGGAAAACAAGAGAATAACTTATAGTGATAAGTCTCTGCAGTTGGATGTGTTCGGCGACAACCATACCTATTCTCCAAGTATAGATGATCTATTTGCTTCCATTGCGGAAAATGAAAAGTCACAGGCCATAGGGGTAGTGCTGTCAGGTTCGGCAAAAGATGGATCTATCGGGATAAAAACTATTAAGGAATATGGCGGATTCACCATTGCACAGTCGCCGGAATCCTCTATTTTTAGTGATATGCCCTTGGCGGCCATAGAAACCGGCATGGTGGACGTTGTGACCCATCCCTCACAAATATTCGATGAAATCTCATATTATGTTGAAAACCATAGCATCATTAAAGATTTGGAACCGGTTGAAAAAGGCATTGACCTAATATTCAAACTACTATCCAGACGAACGGGCGTTGATTTTTCGCAATACAAGCAGAGCACCATTTTACGACGGGTGGATAAGCGTACAGAAACACTGCGCCTTCCCGACCTGAAAAGCTATCATCAATACATAAAAAAGAATCCTTTTGAAATCGATAGGCTGTTTGAAACGGTGTTGATAGGTGTTACAGAATTTTTCAGGGACAAAGATGCTTTTGCCGCTTTGACCGAAGAGTTCACCCATATCCTGAATCAAAAGAGTGATAATGACTCCTTACGGGTTTGGAGTGTTGGTTGTTCCACAGGGCAGGAGGCCTATTCTATCGCCATTGTTATACAAGAATTGTTTGAAGATTACGATAGTAATTTTCAGTTGCAGATTTTTGCGTCCGACATTGATGAAAGGGCATTAAATTTTGCCCGAAAAGGGGTCTTCAACTCGGAAGAAGTAGCTTCATTTAGACCGGAAATTCTAGAAAAATATTTTGACAAAGTAGAGGACGGGTATGAAGTTAAGAAGACGATAAAACAGCATATACTTTTTTCCCGCCACGATATTACCAATGATCCTCCTTTCGTAAAACAGGACCTTATTGTATGTCGAAATTTACTTATCTACTTTAATAACCACCTACAGAAAGAAGCCTTACATGTTTTTAATTATGCATTAAATCCGAATGGACTGCTTTTTCTAGGTAAATCTGATAGTATTGGTGTTGCAAAAGAACTGTTCGAAAAAATCGAAGGAACTAAAATATTTAGAAATATAAAATCCAATAGACCTTTAAGAATGCATTTTTCACCTCGCAAATCGAAGTTGGAAAAAAAGGACACAAAGGCTGTGCAGAACAGGAACTTGTCACTTGTGGAGGTGGCTATGGATAAACTTTATCATTCACCACTAAATCCGTTCGTCATTATTAATGAACACGGTCTAATTAAAGAGTCGCAGGGAAGCCTGCGCAAATATATCGAGCTTAGTCCGGGCAGTATGGACGCCAATATTTACAAGATGGTGAACAAAGAGCTGGTGATGGAGATAAGGACACTATTGGCCAGGTGCCGAAAAACGGGGAATTCCCATTCAGGGACTGTGGTACAGTTCATGTTATACGAACGTCTAAATTATGTACGGTTGAACATTATGCCGCTTTCATACCCATTAGGTGATTCGCCAAACTACATCCTCTCGTTTGAGGGTATTGATCCAGAGAGCACCGGCTATTTGAAGTACGCGAAAGAGCTTTCAAAAAAAGATTTCGAAAATATCCGGATTAGGGAGTTAGAGAATGAACTGGAATCCCTTAGAAATCATGTAGAGACATTTTCGGAAGAGCTGGAATTGAACAATCAGGAAGTACAGTCAATGAACGAGGAGCTACAGTCCGCTAATGAGGAATTGAAATCATCCATTGAGGAAATGGAAACCAGCAATGAGGAATTGCAATCATCCAATGAAGAGCTCCATACGGCCAATACAGAACTCCGCTCCCTGAATAACGAGATAATCGAAAAGGAGGCCGCGTTAAGGAAAAGTGAAGAGCAGTTCAGGCTAATGGCCAATAATATACCGACACTGTGCTGGATGGCCGCTGCGGATGGGTATATTTACTGGTACAATTCGCAATGGTATGAATACACAGGTACTACACCCGAACAAATGGAAGGTTGGGGGTGGCACTCGGTGCATGATCCAAAGATACTGCCGGAAGTTTCGGAAAGATGGCAGGCTTCCATTGCAAAAGGTGAACGCTTTGAAATGACATTTCCCTTAAAGAAACATGACGGTACATTCCATCCATTTCTTACAAGAATAACACCATTGAAAGATGAAGGAGGAAAGGTTATGCAATGGTTTGGTACAAATACCGATATTACCGAACAGAAAAATCAGGAAGAATTGCTGGATAAACTTGTGCGGAAACGTACCGAGGAGCTAGCCAACACTAATTTACAACTGAATAGATCGAACAATGACCTGCAGCAATTTGCCCATGTGGCCAGCCATGACCTTACCGAACCTGTGCGAAAGATCAAAATCTTTGCAGAAAGGCTAAAAACTGAATTGAGCGATAATTTTCCGGGAAGATCAAAGGAATTTTTGGATAAAATAAATGTCTCGACCGACAGAATGTATTATATGATAGAAGGTATCCTTGATTATAGCAAGTTGGACTCCTTCACGGTATTGGATGATAAAGTGGACCTGAACAATGTATTGAAAAGCGTTATTAGCGATTTAGATCTTTTAATAGAAGAACGTTCAGCAAGGGTAAATGTTGATGATTTCCAAATTATCGAAGGGAGCGAACTCTTACTGAACCAACTATTTACTAATCTCATAAAAAACGCCCTCAAATTCTATAAAGAAGGAGTTCCCGCGCTAATTGAGATCAGGGAAGGAACTTTAGCCAAATCGGATAAAGAATTCATAACAATTGATGTTAAAGATAACGGTATCGGATTTGAACAGGAATATGCGACTACTATTTTCGAGACATTTACCCGCTTGCATTCAAAACATGAGTATCAGGGGACAGGATTAGGTCTTTCAATATGCCGAAAGATTGTAGAACGCCATGGTGGAACTATAAAGGCAGCATCAAGAAAAGGAGAGGGAGCTATATTTACTATAACCCTTCCAATAAAACAGACCCGCTGATGATAAAGAAAATTTTACTTGTAGATGATGATCTGGATGATGCTGATTTTTTAGATGATGGAATAAAGCAGTTCCGCACCCAAATAGATTTCACCCATGTAGAAAGTTGTGAGGATTTGTTTGGACATTTGGCCTTGAACATAAATAATCTACCTGACCTGATTTTGATGGATTTGAATATGCCTAAGGTCAGTGGGTTCCAATACCTTCAACAATTAAAGATAACTGACGACTACAAAAAAACACCTGTGTTCATGTACTCGACTTCTTCTCTCGACCATGATAAAGAAATGGCAAGAGATCTTGGCGCGGCCGGTTTTATAACAAAGCCCTTTGATTCTAATTCGTTAACTGAAATTCTTAAAACTATTTTTTCCAGGGATAGAAATCAAGGATTTTCCAAATATGACTATTCGAACTCAGGTTATTAGAAAATAGAACCTACCCCTATGAGTTGTTTTCGTTGGATTATTAATGTGATACAAAAGGACCTTACCAAGCATTTCTAAGGACAACCAGGGCATTTTCCGCCCTTTGTAACCTTGTGTTTTAAGGAGTGGGTATGTACCGTTGGGTTCTAATGTCATTTTGAAAGCGTCTTTTCATCTATAGGATTGATACAGGTCTTGCCCAAGATATTTTTAAGCTGTCAATGTACATAGGCCAAATTTGCCAGCATAGCACATTAGCTCAAAACATAGTTCCAAATAAAAACTAAAATAGCTATGGTATCCGGTTCCGATCTACTTTGCTGCTTTCATGAGCTTTACCGGAATATTGGATAGGGTACGGAAAATTATGGGTAAAGTGAAAAAGGACGGGGGAATTTGCTCAGAAGTGAGGGAACTCCTGTGAGAATTGACAATTCTGGTATCAAAATAGTTCCAAAATCTTGAAAATGGCTGAACACGGGGTAGGGGAGGTGCTTTCTTGCTCCTCGCACATTTTGCGGAAATTTTTTAGTTTTGCATTACCTTAGAGTTTACAGATATGTCCGTCTTAAGCACTATAGATATACTTCAAAAAGTAGCCTGCCACACAGAAAGCCGTTTTCAGAGCGAATACGGCGGGGCAATGATGACCTGGAATCCTGATGTAGCCATTGGCACTACCATGGCCTATGAAATCATACCCGGCATCAGCACCATTGTCCATGATTTGATCTTTCATGAGGATTTCGCCATTACGGAAGATAGGCCTGCCACGGATCAGCTCAACCTTGTCTATTGCCTGGAAGGGCATCTTTATCATAAATTTGAGGAGGACAGCGAGTATACGCATATCCCCGCCAAACAAAATATTATTGTCTATAACTCTAGGGAGGGCAAGAACCATGTGCTTCTGCCCAAGGGCGTGCCCATTAAATTAACCAACGTCTATATCTTTAAGAGTACGTTTGAGGCCTACGGCAAACAAGATAAGGGCTTTTTTGGAAGCGGCCTCAATGATATCTTCAATGCCGTGAGATCCGGTGGCCCCTATCGGCATATTGGCCCATTGAACAACACCATTTTTCAATATACAGGGGTATTGTTCAACAAGTCAAAATTAGATTTCATAGGCCGTTTGCGCATAGAGGCGGCTATTTTGAACATCATTGCTGCTCAATTTGATACGTATTTGAAGTTTGATAATCAATCTGTGGGGATCAACGGACTCTCCAAATCTGATCTGAACGCGATATTGGAGCTGAGCAATTACATAGCGGCCAATCTTTTTAAAAGGGAACGGGTAAGCGAACTTGCAAAGCGCAGTGGTCTTCATGCCAAAAAACTACAAGCGGGTTTTCGTTATTATTTTGGTGTGACCTTGAATGTCTTCATCCATAACCTGCGTATGGCCAAGGCCAAGGAGCTCATGGAAATCACAGATCTTTCCTTGGATGAAATTTGCACCCAGATTGGTTTTCAGAGCAGAAGTTATCTCTCGCGCACTTTCTTGGAGTATTATGGCACAAGTCCCAGAGAGTATAGAAATTCCATTAAAAATATTGCCCCTGTGTATGAGATGATTTATCTGTCTAACCTTAAAATGGATCTGGATCATAAAGACATTGATCAGATTGTGCAGACTTCAAAAGTGCATAATTACAGGCTGAATATCACCGGTTGTCTGGTCTGCTCCAATAATAGGTTCTTTCAGATTTTGGAGGGGGAAAAGGTGCAGGTAGATGCGCTGTACGCTAAAATCAGAAAAGATAATAGGCACTATAATACAGAGCTCATCTGGCAGGGATTCAAGGCAAAACGGACTTTTAAGAAATGGTCCATGGCCTACATAGACATTACGGCCAACACTGCTTTAAAATTAGATGGTCTGCCTTTTGAAAGGAGTGTTGAGTCGCTTTTGGGCGTACATCAGAATTCCTCGACCATTTCCAGACGTTTTTGGGAACGCATAAAGGAATATTTGATCGTATCCTCAGCAATGTCATAAAGACCTTGGGGATGCCTATTGCAAACGCAGCATACTGCCCTTAATAGGATTTTTCTTTCCTTTATTTTGTTACTTTTTATTTACGCAATTGCATAAATTTATAATTACGCACAAGTGTGGGCCAACCAGCAGGTTTTCCATAGTTGTAAGACGTTCTTTAAAATACCCTCTGGACTTTTTTACGCAGGCAGGGCACCATCAAAGGAAGGTATGCGTTATACCGTCTTTTGATGGCGTTCTTAAATGTGTGGTAACCTAGGGGAAATCAACTGTTCATTAAATATTGAGACCGTACCAAATTTCCCCCTTTGGGTCTTATTGTTTTTTGATGCTTAAGAAGTGTTCGGTAAGCACCGGCATGTGGTAAAACGAAAGAGAATACCTATGGAAACGAAGAAAATGAGCATATTATTGGTAGAGGACGATGAAGATGACAGAATGTTCTTTGCGGACGCCTTGGAAAGTTTAAAATTGAACTGTGAACTGCACCAAGTGCCCAACGGAAAGTCCTGTTTGGAATTTGTGGAACGCGCTGCAGAGAACGGTCCGGACCTCATTTTCTTAGACTTGAACATGCCCACTATGAACGGTGCTAAATGTCTGGAGCAGATAAGACAGAATGAAAATATGCGGGATGTCATGATTGCCATCTATTCCACTTCCGATGCCGAAAAGGACATTGAGAAAACATATAGTTTGGGGGCAGACCTCTATGTTAAAAAACCATCGAGTTTCAAGGATTTAAAGAGCCTGTTGAAAAAGGTCATCACTACCCAGTGGAAGCGGCCTTTGTCCACTAAGAAAAAAGAGGACTTTGTCTTTAAGGTATGAGCCTTACCACTTATATCTACCCGCTGAACCATTCTACGCAATATAGGTAAATAATAACGGGCCGTTCTTGGTCTTTCCTGAAAATAGGACTGCTGAGAGCCTT
>CAKZLG010000039.1 GCA_937125035.1 uncultured Maribacter sp.
ATATCGTTTAATCCAATAGAAAATATCGTGCCAAAATTACTAAAACTTTTAAAATGAATGAATTAGCTTATTGCGCAATCTATAAATACCTTATTAAAACTGTTGACCGATAATGAAGTGTGTTTGCCAACCACTGGGCCCCTGTCCTTGGGATTGTGGCCTTAGGTCCTCATCAAACCCATAACCGAAATCAATACCCAATAGGCCAAACGCGGGCATAAAGATACGGATCCCCATACCGGCCGATCGTTTTAATTCAAACGGATTAAATGACTGAAAATTGTTGAAGGCATTACCGCCCTCCAAAAAGGCAAGACCGTAGATGGATGCTGAGGGTTTGAGCGTAAGTGGGTACCGGAGCTCCATGGAGAATTTGTTGTAGATGAGCCCCCCCTCTGGCCTACCTTGAGCATCTACCGGGGTTATGGACTGGTTTTCATAGCCGCGCAGCTGAACTATGTCCCTGCCATCTAACACAAAGTTGGCCAAGCCGTCACCACCCACGAAAAAACGTTCAAAGGGTACGTCTCCCACGGCACTGTTGTAGTTGCCCAAGAATCCGAACTCCGCATTGGTCCTAAGCACAAGATCACCCACCAGACTGGTATACCAATCCCCTTTAAATTTTACTTTGTAATATTCCAACCAACGAAAACGTTCTTGGTCTACCCGTTCCAACTCTTGGCTTTCCGCCAAGGTAAGGCCTTGTCCGCTATCCCGTTTATCCGTCAATGCTTCACTGGTCTCCCTTAACGAACTGAAATCCTTGTCATTGAACAAGGAGTACGGCGGCGTCATTTTAGCGCTCATCTCAAAATTGGACCCCCCTCGTGGAAAGATGCGGCCGCCCAACATTGCGTTTCTAGACACCCCAAAAGTGTACGCCAAGGAATTTGCCTTGCCATTACCAAAATTGAAAAGACCAATGTTGTAGTTTCTGAAATCATATAATTGGTAGCTCATGGCATGGGAGATGGTAAAGAAATCATCTGGCCATTGCACCCTTTTGGCCAGCCCCAGGGTAAGTCCCGTTATGGAGAACTGGCTATTTCGATCTACCTCAATACCCTGCCTGCCCCCAAAACTTGCGGCAAATTGCTGGGTCCTTGAAAAATTCATGTTGAACTGTACCGGTTTCTTACCACCCAGCCAGGGTTCGGAAAAATTAAGACTATAGACCCTAAAAGTCCTACTGGCTTGCAACCTTACGGCAAACGTCTGCCCATCCCCCATGGGAACGGGTTGGTAGGCCTCCCCTTTGAACAGGTTCTGAATGGAAAAATTATTGAAGGACAGCCCCAAGGTACCAATGAAGCCCCCGCCCCCATAACCGCCCTGCAGCTCTATTTGACTGGAACCGGACTCCACCAGGTTCCAAGCAAGGTCAACCGTTCCCTCATTGGGGTTGGCGTTCAATACATCTGGGGTGATCTGCTCGGCATCAAAAAAGCCCAACTGGCCCAACTCACGTATGGTACGTATAATATCTGACTTATTGTATTTCTGACCGGGCCTTGTGCGCAGTTCCCGAAAGATCACATGGTCATTGGTCTTGGCATTGCCCGAAACGGTAACATGGTCCAAAAAGGTCTCCTTGCCCTCTATGATGCGGATCTCAAAATTTATGGTGTCATTGGCTGCGGAAACCTCTACGGGGTTGATCTGGGAGAAGAGATACCCATTGTTTTGGTAAAGGCTGGTAACGTCATTGGGGTCGGGCTTGGAATTATCGGCTATCCGCTCCCGCAGGAGGACCCCGTTGTAGGTCTCCCCTTTCTTTATCCCCAAAACCTGCGAAAGTTGGCGATCGGTATAAACGGTGTTGCCCACGAAGTCTATATCCCCAAAATAGTATCTATTTCCTTCCTCAACGGCTATCTTAAGAGCAATATGATTCTCATCCACTTTGATCAACGTGTCCGATACCACCCTTGCGTCACGGAAACCGTTTTCCGCGTATTTGTCTATCAATTTCCCCAAATCCTCCTCGTAATCCTTTTGGATGAACTTGGATTTCTTCCAGAAACGGCCGGTCAATTTTTGTTTGGTGTTCTTTAGGGCCTTTCGCAGTTTTTTATCGGAGAGCTGTTCATTTCCTTCAAAGACGATTTCCTTGATTTTTACCCGGTCTCCTTTTTTAATGTTGATGACCATGCTCTGTGCATTCGTCTCTGAGGTGTCCTTGGCCGTGGCTATGCTCACCTTGGTATTTAAGTAACCCTGTTTTTTGTATTTGTTGGTGAGGTAGTTCTTTGTATTCGAAATAAGACTTTCCGTTATTTTCTTCCCTTTTTTAAGGTCGGTGTCCTTGATGAGCTCATCTACCTTACGCTCCTTGACCCCATAGAACTTAACATTGGTGAGGGTGGGCCGCTCAATGATGTTGAGTTCCAAAAAAATGGTGTTTTCCTCTATATTGGTAATGTAAAAATCGATGGAGCTGAACAGTTCAAGCCCCCACAGCTTATTGATCACCTCGCTGATCTGCTCTCCGGGCACAATAATGGGCTGACCAACGCGCAGACCAGTGTAGGTCTTTACCGTCTGCTCATTATAACTTTCCAGACCGGTCACTTCCAGACCGCCCAAGATATAACTTTTACCGTCTTCATAGGACAGCTCCTGCGCGGAGGACAAGGAGGCAAAAAAGAAAGCTAGAATTAAAAGAAGGGGGTGCAAGGATATGAACCTAGTCATATCTTTAGGTAAGTTGTTCGCTAGTTTTTCCAAATCTTCGTTCTCTGTTCTGGTAATTTTTTATGG
>CAKZLG010000040.1 GCA_937125035.1 uncultured Maribacter sp.
TTTGAAAACATACCTGCAAAATAATGAATTTGGAAAGCTTTTTGGCTATGGCAAGGCGTTATTTTCGCTCTTGTGGCTTATAGGTCTTAAACGTACCATCGGTATAGAAAACAATGACCTGCTCCATGGTCTGTTCATTAGGCGGCATTCCGGTCTCAATTGTCCTTACTGGCGTTTGTTCGGGTGCTTTAGTAGGGGAGGACGGGCTGGGCATTTGGGCCGTTTTGGGAAAAGTGCCTTTGCCATACACCAACCAATAAAAATCCACGGTGTTGAAACCTTCAATAACCTTCATAACAAATTCCAAACTAGGTTTATTGCGACCGTTTAAAATATGGGAGATGCTTGAACGCTGTACTTTTATTTTGTCCGCAAAGGCAGATGCGGACAACTCATAATGGTTTAGGATTATGTGAATCCTTTTTATCAAATCATCCATTTTCCTTTTGTTTACAAATGTAACAATTTCCTGTTCTTCTTTATTGGCCCACCACTCGAAATCCTTTCAATTATTAAATAATCAATTCATATAAATATATATTATCAACTGATATTAAATATAATAGCTATTAAATATTCAAATGATTTCACAAAAGTATTCTTTATCCTGGACTAGGTAGGATTCCATTGTCACCGTTTGTTTACAAATGTATATTATATTCTTTTAGCTTTGTAGCTCAATACGGTGGCATGAAAGAATTATCCATCCCATATAAGGACGTAAAGGTGACTTCGGTTCAGGGCCGGTACGTGACGCATAAGTGCATTTCCCCTTTTTTGGCGCAACTGTCAAACACGCATAGCGTAGAGGAGATAGGAAGGTCTGTTGCCCATAATCCCATCCATTGCATTACTATGGGTACGGGGCCAATTCGTATATTGATATGGTCTCAAATGCACGGAAACGAATCCACTACTACCAAGGCTGTTTTGGATGTGTGCCACGCTGTGCTGCGTCAGGATATTTTTTTTGAACATCTCTTAAGTAGCTGTACCCTAAAAATCATTCCAATCTTGAATCCGGATGGGGCGTTGGCCTATACCCGTGTCAACGCCAATGGTGTGGATTTAAACCGTGATGCACAGCGCCTAACCCAACCGGAAAGTAAGGTATTGCGGAAACTCTATGATTCGTTCAACCCCCATTTTGGTTTTAATTTACATGGGCAACGTACCATTTTCAGTGCAGGGGCCGCCCGTAAACCAGCAACGGTATCCTTTTTGTCCCCCGCGTTTGATGTTGATCGAAACCTTTCCCCGAGCAGGGTAAAGGGAATGCGGGTGATCGCCGCCATGAATGCCCTGCTCCAAGAGCTGGTGCCCAACCAAGTGGGGCGTTATGATGACGGATTTAATGCGGATTGTGTGGGCGATGCCTTTCAAATGAACGATACCGTTACCCTATTGTTCGAGGCCGGTCATTTTCCCGGCGATTATGAGCGGGAAAAAACCAGGGAACTTATTTTTCTGTCGCTTTGCCGTGCCTTGAATACCATAGCTTTGGAAGCGATGGATGACTATTCCGAAGCCGACTATTTTGGGATTCCAGAGAACCAAAAATTATACTATGACCTATTGCTTCGCAACGTACAGGTCATCAACCCCCAACTTTCATCAGAACAACAGGTGGGCCTTCTCTATAAGGAAGTTTTAAGGAATGGAAAGATTGCTTTTATTCCCACCAAAGAACAAATGGAGTGGCATGCACAGCAGTGTTATGGTCATTTGGAGCTGGATTGTGCTAATGAAAGCGATTTAAAGTGGCTGAAAAACAAGAATATACTCCAATTATTAAGGTAGATTGGTTTATCTGAAGCCTCCCACACATTACATTAAATTTATAATTTGGGGCTAAATGTTAAATTTAATTTGATAATTCTGTACTTTTGCCAAAAACTTACTAATCATGGGAAAAGTTAAATTAGACGAGATAGACCATCAGATACTGGATATGTTGATAGACAACACCAGGACCCCTTTTACAGATATAGCGAAAAAATTATTGATATCGGCGGGCACAGTGCACGTGCGCGTTAAGAAAATGGAAGAAGCGGGTATCATTCAAGGTTCTTCATTGACACTGGACTATGTGAAACTGGGCTATGCCTTTATCGCTTATGTGGGTATCTTTTTGGAAAAAACGCATCAAACAAAATTTGTTTTGGAACGTTTGCACCAAATCCCCAACGTAACCATTGCCCATATCACCACAGGTAAATTCAATATCTTCTGTAAGATTAGGGCCAAGGATACCACGCATGCCAAAAACATCATTTTCAAAATAGATGACATTGATGGTATTAGTCGTACGGAAACCATGATTTCCCTAGAAGAGAGCTTCAATGACAAAAAACGATTGATGCACACCATTTTCAACGAATTGTAAAAACTAGGATGATTTAAGCCAGGCCCAATAGCAAACTATTGGGCCTTTTTTGTTTTAAAAATTGAAACCATGAAAATAGCCGACCTATCACAAAACGCCCATGCCCATTTCTACGCCACGTATATAAAAACCCTAAAAGAAGATGAAACCCTTATGGGGGCCATGAGCCAAGGACAGAAAAATATGGTTCATTTTATGAACCATCTTCCTCAGGATAAATTGCACCATACCTATGCGATGGGCAAATGGACGGTGGCGGAAGTTTTGTTACATATCATTGATTCCGAGCGTGTGTTTCAATACCGGGCCCTGCGTTTTGGCCGGGGCGACAAGACGGAACTTCCTGGTTTTGATCAGGACGCCTATGTTTTGCAAAGTGGTGCCCAAACGCGCTGTGGTGAGGAACTTTTAGAAGAGTATAGGGCGGTGCGGCAGGCGTCCCTAACACTGTTCACCTCCTTTACCCATGAACAATTGAGTAGGACGGGCACAGCCAGTGGACTGCCATGGAGTGTTGGTGCATTGGGGTTTGTGATCAGTGGTCACCAAAGGCACCACCTCAACATCTTAAAGGAACGTTATTTGTAAGCTTTTTTATATTGACCTATGGTAAATACATGAAATGCGATGGAAAGCACGGAGTATAACAAATTGACGGACGAAGAGCTATTGTCTGAAAAAAAGAAACAGAACAAGTCGAAGATCTTTCATGCCCTGTCCATTGGTTTTTTGGTGGGCATACTCATTTTCGGTGTGGTTTCCTGGGGCCTTGCTTCAGAGAAGCATTTTGGTTTTCTCATACCCATGGGCCTTCTCATCGGTATCATCTACAAATTGCTCAAAAAACCAAATGGTCATAAGGAATTGGAAGCGGTCTTAAAAAGTCGCAATTTAAAGTAAAGCACTACCGTAATTATCCTATTGTATTTAAATCCATACCATCGGGGTAGGGTACACGTGCATGGACAGCCATAAAAGGCCATTTAGCAAATGGAAAAAAGACCTAGACCTGCATACGAAACGCAGGGTGCTCTAACGGCCAACTTAGGCCTATAGTAAAATTATAGGCTATCCAGCTCCCTGCCGTTTTCCGAATCCCAATCCAACTGCAGGTCTCCTTCGTCTTCTTGGTCCAATACAGTGGGCATGGCCAACTCTTCCGGCTCTTCCTCTTCCAGTTCTTTTTTGATGTTGTCCTCAAAATTGGCAATGAAGTTGGAAAGGCTCTTACTGATTTTTATCAAATAAAGGGTATCGGCCGTTTTCAGTTCCACGGCCTCCACATACTCCCCATGTTGGTTCTTGAAGACTATGATGTCCTCATCACCATAGCCATAGGGATATTGTTCCAATAAAAGGGCCGCCAACGTGTGGTCTAATTTTTTGTAGTCTATTAAACGTCTGGTCATTTGTAAGGTGCATGGTTAATGATGACCCTAAACTAGCCAATAATGGAAAAGACAGATAGAAAGAGTTGTGAAAGGGGGTAAAAAGGTATATGAACTTTTTATTCCATGTAGTAAGCAAAGGCGGCAATGATCAATTCGTCGGGGACCTGTACATCAAGCGCGGGTTGCCCTATGGCATTCAACAGTACGAAATTGATGTTGCCATGGGCATTCTTTTTATCGAATTTTAGTAAATCCATAATGCCCTTATGGTCCTCTTCCGTAATGTTTATTTTTTTGAAATGCCGTAAAAACGTGGCTTTGATATCTTCTAGTTGGTGCAAGGGCAGGGCGGTTAGCCTTAGGGAAAGGTAGGCTTCCAAAATCATTCCAATGGCAATGGCCTCACCGTGCAACAGGGAGGGCCGTTCCTTATGTTCCAAAAAATAAGATTCTACAGCGTGGCCCAGCGTGTGGCCAAAATTCAAAATTTTACGCAAATGCTGCTCCGTGGGATCTTGCAGTACCACGCGGTTCTTGATTTGGACCGAAGCCAGGATGTGTTCCTTCATTTTCGTTAGGGAATTCAACGTCTTTAGTTGTTCCCAATAGGTCGCATTTTGTATGAGCCCGTGTTTCAACATTTCAGCAAAGCCACTGATCACCTGTCTTTCGGCCAGGGTATCCAAGAAATTAGGCTGTATCAGGACCATAACAGGCTGATTGATTACCCCCACCTGATTCTTTAAGCTCCCTAGGTCCACCCCCGTTTTGCCGCCTACGGAAGCATCCACCATGGCCAGAAGGGTCGTAGGGATGTTGATGAAATCAATGCCCCGTTTAAAGGTAGAGGCCACAAAGCCACCCATATCCGTGAGTACGCCACCCCCTAGATTGAGCATGGCGCTTTTCCGGTCCGCCCCCAATTCTGAAAGGGCTTCCCAAAGTCCTACACATGTGGTAATGTTCTTGTTTTCCTCTCCAGATTCTATTTCCAAGATCTCAATGGAATGGTCGCCCGTTATTTCAGCCAAAAAAGAAGGCAGACAATGCTCATGAGTATTCTCATCCACCAAGAGGAAGAGGGTGGAATAATGTGCCTTTTCCAAGTGCTGGTTCAGTTCCTCATAGGCCTTGGTTTTGAAATGTACGGCATACGAAGCGGAGACTATGGAATCCATCTATTTATTGTGTTACTTTACGACTTATCTGTCGCAAAATAAAGGTAAAATTTAATCAATGGAATAGATTTTCTGTGTTTATATTTGATAGCCAAAAAAATTGCTGTGAATGAAGTCCATTTTTGAGAATACCGCAACCGCTTTTGCCCTAAAAACGGATGCGGAACTGGAGCGTGCTTATTTTCTTTTTAAAATGATCGCCAACGAACCTTTGGTGAAAATGGGTACGTTGATGACCAATTTTGCCATAAAGGCCCACTTGCCGGTTGAGGGACTGATCAGGGCCACTGTTTTCGATCATTTTTGTGGTGGCGTCAATGAGGCGGATTGTATGCCGGTGGTGGATAAAATGTATGATAAAGGGGTTTGCTCCGTGCTGGATTATTCGGTTGAAGGCAAGGACGAGGAAGATCCTTTGGACAATGCCACGGAAATGATTCTCAAAATACTGGATTTCGTCAAGGAAAAAGATGCCATCCCCTTTGCCGTTTTTAAGCCCACGGGTTTTGGCCGCTTTGCCCTTTATCAAAAAATAGGGGAGGGCCGGAAGCTTACCGCTACCGAGGAGGCGGAATGGCAGCGGGTGGTGAATAGGTTTGACCGCGTTTGTAAAAAGGCCCATGACCTAGAGGTTTCCTTGCTCATTGATGGGGAAGAAAGTTGGATGCAAGATGCCGCCGATACTTTGGTGGAGGACATGATGCGCAAATACAACAGAAAAAAGACCGTGGTCTTCAATACGCTGCAGACCTACCGTTGGGATCGATTGGAGTACCTCAAGGAGCTGCATGAGCGGGGTAGAAGTGAGGGATTTAAAATCGGGATAAAAGTGGTACGTGGCGCCTATATGGAAAAAGAGCACGAACGTGCCCTAGACATG
>CAKZLG010000041.1 GCA_937125035.1 uncultured Maribacter sp.
GCCTGCTCCGCAGAAGTACCTATGGGCACCGTGTTGTCGGCATCACCATGCACAACAAGGGTGGGCACGTCCACATTGTTCAGTTCAGACCGGAAATCGGTATGCATCCAGGCCAAAGCCGTTTGTATTGTGGCCCTGGGTGAGGCAAAGGAGGCCACGGTAAAATCATAATCCAGTTGGGCCTCACTTACCTTATCTTTATTGTCCTTGTAATTATAGAAACCCTTATGGAATTCCTTTAAAAAGCCTACGCGATCTTCCTGTAGGGCGTCTTTGATGGCATCCAAATCCGCTTCCGGCACCCCAGCGGGGTTATCCCCCTTCTTCTTTACCAAAGGAATGATGGAGCTGATCAGGGCGGCCTTGGCTATGTTGGCACTTCCATATTCCGTAAAGTAGCGCACCACTTCGCCCCCACCCATGGAAAAACCGACCAGAACGGCATCTTTAAGATCCAATTCCGTAATAAGGGTGTGCAGGTCACTGGCCAAGGTGGAATAGTCGTACTGGTTCCAAGGGGCGGACGAGGTGCCAAAGCCCCTGCGGTCATAGGAAATACAGCGGTAGCCGGACTCTACGATCTTCCAGATCTGTTGCTCCCATGATTTTCGGCCCAAGGGCCAACCATGGATCAGGATAACCGGCTGGCCGCTCCCATAGTCCTCATAAAATAATGTTACTTCTTCTGTTGCTTCTGAATTGGTAATAAATGGCATATCTTTTTTTTAGTTTGAACAAACAAAGTACCCGATATGCGGGAATGCGCTTAATGCAATGCATTGATTTATTGGCTGCATTGCCTATTTCGCTATTTTTACCCTATGTACACTCCCAGACACTACCGAAATACCGATTTGCAAGAGGTAAAAAGCTTTATCTCCCAGAACAGCTTTGGCATTTTGGTGAACTTTTTTGAGGACAGACCGTGGGGCACCCACATTCCGTTGGAACTGCAGCAAGATACAGATGGCAGGGATGTTTTAGTGGGGCATGTGGCCAAGGCCAACCCCCAATGGAAGCATTTTGACCCAACGGCCCAAGTACTCTGCATCTTCAACGGGCCCCATAGTTATGTTTCCTCCTCTTGGTACCATGATGAGGAAGTACCCACGTGGAACTATATTGCCGTGCACGTATATGGCCGTATACAATTGCTGAGGGAGGACGAGGTACTGGCATCGCTCCACGATTTGGTGAATAAGTACGAAAAGAATTCCCAAAAGCCCATAAACCTGAATGAGCTTTCGCCGGATACCATGGCCCAAATTAGGGGTATTGTGGGCTTTAAAATAGTGATAGACGACATACAGGCCACCTACAAGCTCTCCCAAGGGCGTGAGAAAGACCACCCGAGCATCATTAGTGCCTTGGAGAAACGGGATGCCGGGGCAAAGGCCATAGCCGCGGCCATTCAACACCAATGCCCTTTAAAATAACCGTTTGAAGACAAGGATAAAACATAGCCTGATCATATACGCCCTTCTTTGGGCGATGACCTTTCTGCTCTTCCTCTATTTCGTGGGCAGGCGCGGCAGGGAAATCTCCGAAAGCGCCCGGTTTTTTCTGGATGTAGCTACCAACAAGACCTTTCTCATCGGTTTTCATTTGGTCTTTTTGGGCTGTTACCTCCTCTATCTGGCCTTCATCCATTTTAAAAACGTTTATAGGACCCATGGAAAAACGGTTTTTGCCAAACAATTCGGATACCGCTTTGTCTTGCCCATAGCGCTCGCCCTAATTGGCATTAAAACTTTGATCTACGCCAATACCAATGAGGATCATGGCTATGTCTGGAATGAAGGTGCCATGAACCCAACAAAAAAGGTAAAGGACCTGTACGCGGTAGACCAGAAACAACGGGGCATGAGCGTATTCGGTTGGTCAGACAACAATGCTGGCGCCATAGATACCTTGATTCGCGCCCATACGGAATGGGTGGCCGTAGTGCCCTTTATGTACCAAGAGGATGAAAATACGAACCTCATTCGCGTACCGGATGACCCACAGG
>CAKZLG010000042.1 GCA_937125035.1 uncultured Maribacter sp.
CTTATTGCAATCGTATTTCGGAGACCGCCGCCCCAGAGGGTATCATTGGAAATACATTGTCTTCCTTTTCCACCTTTACCTCCAGAAAATACGGTTTGTCCGATGAAATCATTTCCGTTACTGCGGCCTTTAGGTCCTTGCGTTCACTCACCCGTTTTGATGTGATGTGATAGCCTTCCGCAATTTTGACAAAATCTGGGTTCACCATAACCGTAGAGGCATAGCGCCTGTCAAAAAATAACTCTTGCCACTGCCGTACCATGCCCAAATGATCATTGTTCAGGACCACGATCTTAACGGGAACTTGGTGCTGAAAAATGACCCCCAGTTCTTGTATGGTCATTTGATATCCTCCATCACCAATAATGGCCACTACCTCCCTGTCCATGGCACCCATTTTGGCCCCGATGGCCGCGGGAAGAGCAAAGCCCATGGTGCCCAGGCCTCCTGAAGTGATGTTGCTTTTGGAGTCTTCAAACCTCGCGTACCTACAGGCGATCATTTGGTGCTGGCCCACATCGGTAACAATGACGGCCTTATTTTTAGTGGCCATATTGATTTCCTCGATCACCTCCCCCATGGTAAGGCCCTCTTTGGTGGGCTTTATATCCTTTTCTATGACGGTATCATATTCAATCTGATACTTTTCCTTGAACACATTGTGCCAGCCCTCATGCTTATTTTCCTTGATCATAGGCAACAGGGCCCCTAACGTATCTTTTGAATTGCCCAAAACGGCTACATCCGCATGCACGTTTTTGTTGATTTCCGCAGGATCTATCTCAAAATGAATGACCTTGGCCTGTTTGGCATAATCCTCCAATCTGCCTGTGACCCGATCATCAAAGCGCATACCTATGGCAATGAGGACATCACACTCATTGGTTAGGATATTGGGGCCATAATTGCCGTGCATGCCCACCATGCCCACATTCAATGGGTGCGAAGTGGGGAGGGCGGAGGCGCCCATGATGGTCCAAGCAGCAGGTATGCCAGCTTTTTCCACCAACGCCTTGAGTTCTTCTTCCGCTTTGCCCAAAATAACGCCCTGGCCCCAAACAATGAAGGGTTTCTTGGCCTTATTGATCAATGCGGCCGCAGCGGCAATGGCACCTGCTTCAGGCTTTGGTGAGGCCTTATAGCTGCGAACCCCGGTACAGTGCTTGTAGCTGAACTCAAACTCCTCAAATTGCGCGTTCTTGGTAATATCTACCAGCACTGGCCCTGGCCGTCCTGATTTTGCGATATAAAACGCTTTTGCCATGATCTCTGGGATTTCATTGGCGTGCGTTATTTGGTAGTTCCATTTGGTGACAGGCGTTGAAATACCAATGATATCCGTTTCCTGAAAGGCATCCGACCCCAAAAGATGTCGGGGTACCTGCCCTGTAATGCAGACCAAGGGTGTGGAATCTATTTGTGCGTCGGCCAAGCCGGTCACCAAATTGGTGGCCCCTGGTCCGGAAGTGGCCATGGCCACCCCTACCCTGCCTGATACCCGGGCATACCCTTGGGCCGCATGGGTAGCACCCTGCTCATGCCTTGTAAGGATGTGGGTCAGTCTGTCCTGGAACTTATAAAGTTCATCATACACGGGCATAATGGCTCCCCCAGGGTAGCCATAAAGGATATCCACGCCCTCCGCCAAGAGGCAGTGAATAATGGCCTCGGCACCACTCATTTTTAGGCCAACCGCTTGCCGTTGTTCTGTTTTGGTCTCTTTTAATGTCTCCATTGTTCAACGCAAATTAGGTAGCTACCCCAACCGAAGTAGGGCAAGTACCGTTGTTTTATAGTTCATCGGTAACACACCCTTTGGAGGCGGAAGAAACCGTTTTTGCAAATTTGTACAGACTGCCCCGTTTCACCTTCAATGGAGGCTGTTGCCAATTGGACCTTCTTTTCTCAATTTCAGCGTCGGTCAAATCCACTGAAATTTCATTTTTTTCAGCATCAATGGTAATGACATCACCATCTTCCACCAAAGCGATCAATCCGCCTTCCTGTGCTTCCGGACATACATGCCCTACCACGAAACCATGGGTGCCGCCTGAAAAGCGACCGTCTGTGATCAGCGCTACCTCCTTGCCCAGACCGGCGCCCATGATGGCGGAGGTGGGCTTTAACATTTCGGGCATTCCGGGTCCTCCTTTTGGACCCTCATACCGAATCACCACTACATTGCCTTTCTTCACCTCTCCCCTACCAATGCCGGCATTGGCGGCAAACTCATCTTCATATACCTTTGCGGGACCCGAGAAATACAGTCCCTCTTTTCCGGTGATCTTGGCCACCGCGCCAGATTCGGCCAAATTGCCGTATAATATGCGTAAATGCCCAGTTTCCTTAATCGGGTTGTCCAAAGATTTCATCACATCCTGGCCTTCCTTCAATCCGGGTAAGCTGGCAAGGTTCTCGGCCACCGTTTTTCCGGTAACCGTAAGGCAATCGCCATGGAGCATGCCATTTTCCAACATAAATTTCATCACAGCGGGTGTGCCGCCTGCCCTATGCAGATCCTCCATGAGGTACTTTCCACTGGGCTTTAAATCAGCCAAGAACGGGGTGGTATCACTTATTTTCTGAAAATCATCCAAAGTAAAATCCACATCCGCTGCTTTGGCTATGGCCAAAAAGTGCAGCACCGCATTGGTAGAGCCCCCAAGAAGGGTCAATAACCGCACGGCATTTTCCATGGACCTGCGATTGATGATATCACTTGGTTTGATGTCCTTTTCCAAAAGTTGTCTCAAGGCCTTGCCAGAATTGATGGCATCCATCTGTTTCTCCTTTCCTATGGCAGGATTGGAGGAATTATAGGGCATGGCCATGCCCAGCGCCTCAATGGCGGAGGCCATGGTATTGGCGGTGTACATGCCGCCACAGGCCCCAGCCCCGGGACAGGCATTTTGAATCACCCCTTTGTAATCCTCATCATTCATATTGCCGGCCACCTTTTGGCCCCAGGCCTCAAAGGCGGAGACCACATCCAACTTTTTGTCCTTGTAGCACCCGGAAGCAATGGTGCCCCCGTAGATCATTACAGAGGGCCTGTTCAAACGTATCATGGCCAATAATGCACCGGGCATGTTCTTATCACAGCCCACCACGGTCGCCAAACCGTCATAATTCATGGCCTGTACCACGGTTTCCATAGAATCGGCAATGATGTCCCTTGAAGGAAGCGAGTAGCGCATGCCATAGGTACCCATGGAAATACCATCACTCACCCCAATGGTATTGAAGACCAGGCCGACAAGGCCGATATCATTGATGCCTTTTTTTACTTCAAGCGCTAGATCATTTAAATGCATGTTGCACGGATTTCCTTCGTATCCGGTGCTTCCTACCCCGATCAAGGGCTTTCCCAAATCTTCTTCAGTGAGGCCAATGGCATAAAGCATGGCCTGTGCTGCTGGTTGTGTGGGGTCTTGTGTAACGTTTTTACTGTATTTGTTCAATTCCATAATATGCGCTTCGTATGCTTTTCAATCCTACTACCATTCACGGTTTATCAAAGATAAAGGTTTGCTCTGTCCTTTATTTTTAACATGTAATTCTAGTATAAATCCATTTTCGCCAAAAATCATTCAAATGCTTAAATTTCAGATGGTTAACCTTAAAATATTTATCATATCCACTATCCCATAAATCCTTGGGACCTATCTTATAAATGAAAAAAAAACCTGCATCGGAACAATCAGATACAGGTTTTTCATCCATAAAAAAGCTATATCATTCCTTTACGTTGGAATGACAAAGAGCAGAATCATTATAAAATACAATGGATTCATGTTGTAAATGTAATTCATTTTTTTTTCGAAGCAAAAGGAATGCCTACTTTCGTTTTTGATATTTATCAGGAACAACATGACGGAAAAAACAGTTCTGGAAGCCATAAAGTACAGACGTTCGGTACGGGTGTTCAAGGCCGATGCCCCTTTGGAAAGCAAAAAGGTGAAACATTGCATTGAGCAGGCCGTGCTGGCACCGAACAGTAGTAATTTACAACTATGGGAATTCCATCACATCACTCAAAAAGAAATGCTCGATGCCATGGTGAAGGCCTGTTTGGGGCAGAACGCCGCAAAGACCGCCCAGCAGATGGTGGTGGTCGTGGCACGCCGGGACCTTTGGAGAAAGAGGGCCCAAGCCAACGTGGCCCATTTGAAATCCTCCTTTGGAAACAAAAAGGAAACCGAATATACGCGAAGGGAAAAATTCGCCCTCAATTATTACCAAAAACTGATTCCTACCCTTTATTTTGATGTCCTTGGCATTTTTGGACTCCTAAAATATTTGGTTTTCAAGGGGGTGGGTCTTTTTAGGCCCATATATAAGGAGGTTAGACGATCGGACATGCGTATTGTGGCCCACAAGAGCGCTGCTCTGGCGGCCCAAAACTTTATGTTGGCCATGGCGGCGATGGATTACGACACCTGCCCCATGGAAGGTAGTGATACTGATAGGGTAAAGCGTATCCTTGGCCTACCTTGGCAGGCGGAAATCAACATGGTGATCGGTTGCGGGGTGCGCGAGGAACACGGTATCTATGGCGAACAGTTCAGAATTCCATTTGAAGAAGTGTACAGGGTCTACTGATCCACGGTATTGAATTGGATATGGTCCCCTGTTTTTTTCTGGGCCAAAATGGAGATGGCGGCATCTGACAATTGCAAAATTCTGGGGTAGCCTCCCGTAGTTTGCCCATCTCTCATTAATATGATCAACTTGCCACTGGGGGTCCATTGCACCGTGCCGGGCAGGGTGGCCGCCGTTAGCATGCTCTCTTGGTGCCCTGGGCCGTTTTCCACTATCTGATAAGCCATTCTATTATTTTCTTTGGAAACTTGGAGCACCTTTTTGAACAAAGTGTCGTATTCGCTTTTGGGGAACCTATGGAATTCCGGGCCTTTATAGACCCCAAGTTTGGTCTCATCCAAATACGAATCCACCTTGATTTCCGAAATTTTTGGGTGAAACTCCGCCGTGGGTTCAAATGGCAGCACATCCCCATCCACCACGGTATTTTTTGGCGTCACCGGTCTGTAGTAGCTCCTGCTCCCAAGAAAAAGGGGCATCTGGAGCCCGCCCTTCACAGCCAAATAGCCCCGAAATCCTTTTTCCAACCGACCATAGGAGAGCACGTCTCCCGAATGGATTTTGTAGACTTTATAATTCTTGATCGGTGCATTGTTCAGGGTAACGGACAAGCTTGCCCCGGAAATGACGATGTAGCTGGGCTCTTCAAATTGCAGTGTAGGCCCGGTCATGGTGATTTCCAGAACGGCTGCATTCAAATCATTTTCCAAAAGGGAATTCGCCTTGCGAACGGCCATGGCATCCATAGCACCAGAGACCGGCACCCCTTTATTCCTAAAATGGAACCTGCCCAAATCCTGGACCGTGGTAAATAGTCCCGCTTTGACCACCCTAATCATCTATAGTGCTTTTTTCAAGTTTATATATGCCCACTTCGCCCTCAATCTTGTGCAGTTCGTATTCAGACCTGGAAATGGCATGGAACTGTACCTTATCACCCACAGAAACAAAACAGGGGTCTTTTTTCTTGGGGTTGAACATGGGAACGGAGCACCGACCAATGATGTTCCATCCTCCGGGGGATTCTTGCGGGTAGATGCCGGTTTGCTTTCCTGCCAATCCCACCGATCCCTCGGCCACTTTTAATCTTGGGTCGGTCCTTCTGGGCACCTCTAAGATCTTGGGCAGACCGCCCAGGTACATGAAACCCGGCAGAAAGCCAAGACCATAAACCGTATAGGCCTGTGCAGTATGTTGGGCAATCAGCGCTTTTGGGGAAAGTTGCAACTTTTGGGAGACCTCCATCAGGTCCAATCCAAATTCCATATCATAACACACCGGTAATTTCCACAAAAAGCGCTTGGGCCTCTTTGTGGAAGGCCTTTGATGGTACGCTTCCAAAAGTTGGGCTTCCCATTCCAAAAAAGTAAGCTCCGAGTTTCTGTTGATGACCAAGAGGGTCGTGTAGGCGGGCACCATTTCCCACTTCTCATCGTCTACGAACAAGGTGTTCTTCAAATGCGATTCAAAAGCCAATATATCGTTCAAAATGGTCTCGCTAACGGTATTGGGCCACTGGATTTGAATGGCATGGGGGCCAAAAGACTGCAATGTAATGGGGAAGGTACTCACTGCTTTAGAAGAAAATTATGTTTTGGTAATTCTTGGTTAAGATACATTAATATTTTCAAAGCGCTTGGGGTATCACCATGAACACAATACGTATCGGCCTGTAAGGGCCTATGGTTTCCATCCACCGTAAGCACCAACTTTTCTTGCGCCATTCGGAGTACATGAGCCAAAACGGCCTTAGGATTTTTGATTAAGGCGTTATGTTTCCCGCGGGGCACCAAACTGCCATCTGACCGATAATTACGGTCCGCGAAAGCTTCTCTCTTTATGGTGAAACCCTTCTTTAAAGCGAGGGCTTCCAAGGGGGACCCACTAAGTACATAGAGGGCCAAGTGGGATTTGTAGGCGGTAATTGCTTCCAGAAAAACAAGGGCCAACTCTCTATTATGTGCCACATCATTGTAGAGAGCCCCATGGGGCTTTATATGGTTCATTGTTAGGCCTTGCTGTTGCATTATGGCTTCCAGTTGGCCAATCTGCTCCCTAATGGCATGTTGCAGTGCCGTGGGGGTAATATCCATACGTTTTCTACCAAAATGGTGCCGATCCGGGTAACTGGGATGCGCGCCCATGGAAACCCCATGCGCTTGGGCCAGACGAACCGTACGCTCCATTGTCCTTACATTGCCCGTGTGGCCCCCACAGGCAATATTGCAGGAGGCAATAAACGGAAAGATATTGGGTTCGTTCCCTACCCCTTCGCCTACATCACAGTTAATATCCAAATACGTTTTTGCCATTACCACCCCCCTACTACGATGATTATACTTTTAAGGCCCAAGACCACGGCCAATGCAATGATCACCAACCCCAAACTATTCTTAAAAAAACCGTTCACCAAGGTTCCCAGAACTTCTGTGCGGTTTACGACCCAAAACAGGAAAATGGCAATAAAGGGCAAGAGGATGCCATTGGCCACTTGGGCAAAGGTGATCACCTCAATGGGCCTTACATCAAAAGATAGGCCAAAGACCCCTATGAAAAGGACCACCATCCAAACCAATCTAAATCGGAAACTTTTTAGGTCATCTTGCCAACCAAAACAACTTTTGGCCACATAGGCGGCAGCCATGGGGGCTGTGATCGCAGAGGTTACGCCCGCCGCAAAGAGGCCAATGCCCATTAGAAGGACCGCACTTTGACCGTAAAGGGGTTCAAGGCCCATGGCCAAATCCATAACATTGCTAACGCTGTCGCCCTCAATGGCAGCTGCGGAGATGATAATACAAAGGGACACCACTCCCCCTAGAAGGACGGCCGTATAGGTGTCCCGCTGGGCCCACTTTAGATCCTTTGGGGAGTTCCAACGTTCATTGACGAGGGACGCGTGCAAAAATAGATTATAGGGTACTATGGTGGTCCCCACCAAGGCCATGACGCCCAAAATACTTTCAGAGGGCATTTTGGGGATGAGCAAACCCTTGAGGATGGCAAGAATATTGGGCTTCGTCAACACGGCCGTTAAAATAAAGGAGAGGCTCATCAAGACCACCAAAGTGATGAATATTTTTTCCAACATCTTATAGTTTCCCAAATATAAAAGCAAAAATGCCACGGCACCAATGATATAATGGTAATACCCTGCACCGCCATCGCCAAAAACCGCTTGCATGCCCAGGGTGGCGCCGCCAATGTTGCCCGCCTCATAGGCCGCATTGCCTACCACAATGGCGCTGAGGATAACGGTTATGGCCAATACCTTGGCCGCGGGATGCCGCACCTCTGCCCTAATGACCTCTGCCAAGCCCTTTCCGGACACCAATCCCAATCTTGCCGACATCTCCTGTAAGACCATGGTGGCCACGATGGAAAGACCCATGGCCCACAGCAGGTCGTATCCAAAGCCCACTCCTGCCAGCGTACATGCGGTCACTGTTCCCGGACCAATGAAGGCAGCCGCTATGAGCACTCCGGGACCCAATTTCTTAAACATTGTCCTTTTTTAGCATTTTGGTAAATATACCCTCATTTGAACAAAAAAATGCACCACAGCCAATCCTATTTTCACAACGGTTTTAACATTTAAAAATACCGTTTATCTAAAAAATTACCGTTCGTCTAAAAGTGGGCGGTCATACATCGATGGATTATACTAATCCTAAAAAAGGGCTGTTATTATATTCCCAAATCTTACTTAACCTACTTGAATGACGTGTTTAGAATGTAACAAGGAACTAGGGTATCTAGACCATAAAAATGCCATGGAAAGCCTTGGTGTTGAGCTATGCCATAAGCATCATGACAGAATGAAGGCCTTGATTAAAAAATACGATACGCCCCTAGAGGCCATACAATTATATTATGGTCTAAAAGAGGCGGGCGTAAAGGCCATGCTGGAATGGTGGGACGGTAAAAAGTCAGTGGACATTGCCATATCCCGCGTAAAACTAAATATTGAGATCGACTCTGCCTATGAGCGCCTCACGGAAGAACAGGCCATTCATAATTTGGAAGAGGCCATGCATTCCTTTAAAAATGGGTTCACTACGATCAGGATACCCCACATTGTTGTGCGGTACTATCTAAATGAAACCGTAAGGAATATCATAGGTATCATGGAAGGCCTTAAGGCCAATTTGAAAACGATAAACTAAGACCATGGAAAATTCTGGAAAAGAACTGAAGATACCGTTGCGGGTGGCCCTCGTGGCCCTTTTGTGCGGCTTTATCATGAGGATCATGGAAATCCCCTACACGGCAGGTGTCATTTTTGTTTCCTTTCTGAGTATTGGCCTATTGTACAGTGTGCGTTTTGCCAAAAAACCGGTAAAGCGACCCGTGACCTATGTTAAAATGATCTTGGTGCTCTTTTGGACCACCAACGGCCTGCTGAGAATCTTGGATTTCCCTTACACCTTGATTTTTCAATTGGGTACCGCCTTTACCTTTATTCTCTGGTTTGCCATGGAGGGCACTGCCTATTTTATGGATGAGGACCGCAAAGAGAAGAACACTTTCATAGAGATCGGTTGGAACTTTGCCATGGTGTTGGGCGTGCTCTCCATCATAGGGGGCGGACTCATGCACCTAATGGAATGGTATTATGCCACCACCTTGCTTACGGTTGGGCTGACCATTGTTACCGCTTACATTCTAAAGGATATTTTCAAAACCTCCAAGGAAGAACAGAAAGATGGGAATGGTGGCGAGCTGCAGTTATAACGCTCCCTTTTTTCTTTTGTCCCTAGTTTTTTAACACCCAAGACAAACATTTTGTACCTTTTGTAGCTAATACAAATGGTATGAATGCTATAGATCGAAGAAATTGGTTAAAGACCGCTGCCCTTTCCGGTGGCTTAACGTTTTTGGGCGGCGCCAGCGCACTGGCCTTCTCCCAACCAAGTCCCACCACGAAGACTTCTTTGCAAGATGTGGCCAAGCTCAATAGCAATGAGAATCCCTTTGGTCCTTCCAAACGGGTGAGACAAGCCATTACCAATGCTTTTGACGATGCGTGCCGCTACCCATCCATGGTGTTTAGGGCGTTATTGGAGCAGATTGCCGCTACGGAAGGCGTATCCACAGACCATATTGTCATTACCGGGGGCTCCACCGAGGGGCTCAAGGCGGCCGGACTCACGTACGGCCTCAACGGGGGCGAGCTGATTGCCGCCGACCCCACCTTTCAAAGCATGCTCACCTATGCCGAAAACCAAGGTGCATATGTACACCGTGTACCGGTGGATGAACAGATGGGACACAACCTGGCCGCTATGGAGGCGCGGATCAATAACAATACCCGCCTTATTTTTATTTGCAATCCCAACAACCCCACGGGCACCTTACTGGACAAAAACGAATTGCAACGCTTTTGCGAACGCATCAGCGAACAGGCCGTGATCTTTAGTGATGAAGCCTATTACGATTTTATCACGGAGCCCGATTACCCCTCTATGGTCACTTTGGTAAAAAAAGGAATGAACGTGATCGTAAGCAAGACCTTCTCCAAGGTATACGGTTTGGCCGGCATGCGCATAGGGTATTTGGTGGCCCGCCCGGACATTGCCAAGCGCCTGCAAAATAATGTAATGGCCATGACCAATGTGCTGGCCATAGAAGCGGCGAAAGAAGCGTTGAAGGACGATGAGTTTTACAAGTTCAGTGTGGCGAAGAACATCGAGGCCAAGCAGGCCATCTATAAGACTTTGGATGATCTGGAATTGCCTTATGTCAAATCCCACACCAATTTTGTCTTCTTTAAGACAGGGCGGCATATCCGGGATCTCATGCCCGCCATGGAAAAGGAAAATGTTTTGATTGGCAGGCCTTTCCCCCCGTTTTATGAATGGGCCAGGATCAGTACTGGCACCATGGAGGATATGAAAGCGTTTGATCAGGGGTTAAAGAAGGTGATGGGGTAGGTTTCAATGTTACTTTAGTTTGAAGTTACCCATTTTGAAGAACGGACTGTGCCCACGAGTTGCAAACTGGCGGTAGCAAGGGGATGATGTAGGCATTATGAAATTGAAGATGAAAGGACATGGCTTCCTATATTGAAATAGTTGGACAAAAGATGTATATCTCAAAAAAAGCCAAACCCGATTTTTAACAGCAGGCATAGAATCTGCCCTCTAGATTGCAGA
>CAKZLG010000043.1 GCA_937125035.1 uncultured Maribacter sp.
TTTTTGTGAAATTGGTTTGAATCTGTTTCAGGGCCTCAATGACCATTTCCTTGTCTGGCTCACTGATACCGTATTCCATGGTGTCCATCACCTCTTTAATAACGGGTCTTGTGCTCTCAAAGATCTCAATACCGCGTGCCGTTAGGAAAACGCGCTTATTGCGCTTGTCTATTTTACCTTTCTCCCTTTTTATATAGCCCTTGGCCTCCATTTTGGAAAGGAGCCTGGCCAAGGATGATTTGTCCCGGTAGGTCTGGCTTGCCAACTCGTTCTGATTCATGCCGTCTTGCCCCTGAAGTCTTTTGAGCACGATCATCTGCTCTTTGGTGATGTCTATCTTGGTGGCATTGAAAGCCTCTTGAAGATGATGGTCCACCATTTTCATGGTTCTCCCTAACCAAGGGCCCAGTGATTTTTCAAAGTCTATGATGGGTGCTTTCACCGCCATGCGGCGAAACTAACAAAAATCAAATTGGTTGCATATGCAACCAATGTTAAAATAATCATAAATAACCGAAAAATTGTAGAGGCCTAAACGCTATGTTGTGGCAACATTGCAGATTCTTGATGGCAAACAAAACTTGACCACGCCCACAACGCCCCATTATTACTTCTTAAGATCTAGGGCCATATGCCGAGCCATAGAGCCTTGGCCTCTATCACAGTGAACCACTGGAAGACTTATGTAAAGGTTGTGAATTCCGTAAGGCCCCTATACGTAGTTCACATTAAATAAGGTTTACTTAGTCATGCTCTCCTTCAAACTTACTATCTGCCATTCTAGTTTTAATGAATTCACCTTTCTTTTTTAGCTGTAGGTTCAACAATTCATCGTCACTATCAAAAATACCCAAAGCATAGGACCGTGTAAGGCGAAATACACCCACGGAATTAAATTGGTTTCCTTGTAGCTGCACCAACTCCAAGTGTTCCAGGTCTGCGGTACTATTAGGTAAATCACCTTGGAAATCATTATAGGAAAGTACAAGCTCTTTCAGGTTTTTCAATTTTCCCAATTCCCAGTTGATGCTTCCGGAAAGTTCATTTCCAAATACCTCCAAGCGCTCCAAGTACTGAAGTCGCTCTAGACTTTTGGGCAGTTGCCCTTTTAGATAATTGCTGGAAAGGTTAAGGACCTTTAACGCGCTCGCATCCCCTATCTGAGAAGGTATGGTACCCTCTAAGCTGTTGTTAAAGAGACTCAGCACCTTTAATTCCTTGCATTTGGAAAAATCTGTGGGCAGATTGCCGGACAACCCGTTCATTTCCAACTTCAATACTTTTAAATTGGGCAGTTCCAGTATGCTTTGTGGTAATTGCCCTTGCAATTGATTGAAGGCCAAATCCAATTCCTCCAAATGTTCCAAAGCGCCCAATTCATGGGGAATGCTTCCCTTTAACCCATTATTATGAAGCTTAATGGATACGACATGGCCTTCTTTTACCGTAATGCCATGCCACGAGGACACATCCTCCTTTAAGTTCCAACTGTTGTTCCAGGTTGGTCCATAGGTGTTTTTATAAAAGGCCTTTAATGCCTTTTTTTCCGTATTGGATATTTGGGCGGTGAGCTGCTGGCCCATAAAGGCCAACACCAGGATCACAGCCAATTGCTGAACGATTGTTTTCATTTTTTGCAGGTTATTTAGAAGTGGCATATGTACCAAAAAAAACGTTTTGGGAACGTGCCAGACCTTTCTATAACGATAAAACTTGTGTTTTATGACAAACAAATCAAAAAATAAAGACCCTCGTCTGCGGAAGCATGTTGTTGTTCTTTGTTTAACTTTTGGCACCCATACCATCATTTAGTTCACCAAAACAACACTTAATTCCGTTCTTGAGAAATTCAGGTACCCCATGCTCACTACTTAATAAAGGCGTCGCCACTATTAAGAAACATTAAAACATAGGCCTATTTTAAAACCAAGGGAAACAAAAAGGGGTGC
>CAKZLG010000044.1 GCA_937125035.1 uncultured Maribacter sp.
TAACAATTGTATATGCGTACAATTACGTATATATCTATTTTATTACAACAACCTAATCTAGTGGATTTTTTATGGATATAAAAGTATTTGTGGCCACGTGGGTGTAAATTTCTGTTGTCTTGCTAGAACCATGTCCTAAAAGAACCTGAATTTGGCGCAAGTCTACCCCTGATTCCAAAAGATGGGTCGCAAAACTGTGGCGCAGTGTGTGTGGAGTAACTGTTTGTACCACCCCAGCATCTTTGGCAGCCTTTTTGACCAGGTTTAAAACGCTCTCAGGGCTATACCTACCGCCCCTTATCCCTTCAAAAAGAAATGATTTTGGAGACCATTGTCTGTAATAGGCACGAAGATCTACCAAGGCCGTTTTTGACAAAAGGGTATACCGGTCCTTATTTCCCTTTCCGCCTTCTACACGGACCAACATTCGTTTACTATCAATGTCCCCAATTTTGAGGTGCACCAGTTCAGAACGCCTAAGGCCAGAGCCGTAAAGGAGTTGGATGATGCACCTATGTTTTAGATTATCCGTGCAATTTATCATTGAAATCACTTCTTCCTTTGAAATCACCTTTGGAAGTTTGGACTCTTTTCGGGGCCTTTCTATGTCGTAGAACCTATTGGGCATGCCCAAAACCACCTCATAATAAAACTTGATGGCATTTATGGCTTGGTTCAAGTAGGAATTGGATACATTTTTTTGGATAAGTGTTTGCAAATACAACCTTACATCACTTTCGTCCAAAGTTGCAATTTCCCTGTCTTTGTAATGATTTATGAACATTTCAAAGAACTGCACATACGTCTTTACGGTTGAATTGGCATACCGTTTAAGTTCTAGCTTCAATAGGTATTCTTCCGGACAAAGACGGTATTCCGCTGTTCGTTGACGCCGTCGGAACCAAGAAACATCCACATGTTCGTTGTTTAGATTAATGGGTTTGTTCGTCAAAAAACGATTGTAGTTTATCCATACCACACCTTTGAACGTATTAAAAAGGATGCCCAGGTTCTCTTTTGTGTTTAGGATGTAGGCCATTTTGTGCCTCTTGCTCCATTTTGGGTCGGGAAGCCCTTTGATCAAACCTTGAATAAGCTTGTCCGGAGTAAATTTAATGCCGATCATTTTCTGACCGTCTATCATTAAATGATGAAGTGTTATGGATTTTACAGAGTTCATATGCAAGTATAAGCACCATTTCAATTTTTTACAGTATATTAAGCGTGTAATATACCTTTACAAATGATGACCAAAAAATGCCCCGTCTGTGAGAGCCCTATCAAGGGCCGATCGGACAAAAAATTCTGTTCCAACAAATGCAAGTCCATTCAGCAATATGAAAGGCGCCAGACCACTGAGGCCTTCTTTTTAAAAGTAGAGCGGCAGTTGAAGACCAACAGAAAGATACTTAAGCGGTACAACCGATCGGGCTTTACCACCATCCGCCCCACAGAGCTTACCGCCCAAGGCTTTGATGCCCGCTTCAGCACCCATCAATGGCAGAACAAAAAAGGGGACACCTACCATTTTGTGTATGAATACGGCTTTTTGCCCACCCAACAAAATGGCAAATACAAATATGTGTTGGTCACATGGCAGCCTTATATGGGCCAAGGACCTATCTGACCTCCAGTCGCCTTGGAAAGGGCCCCCTTAGAAAACATGCGTTATAGGGTAAAGGGCTGGCCGGTGCTCTGCAGTACGGAGAACCAAAACTCGCTCTCCAGATCGATCTTCTTGCGCTTTTGAGTCACCGCGCTTATGGGCAGGTACACCATTTTGTTGTTCACACGGCCCACCACAAAACGGGTCTTGCCCGCCATGGCCCCGTGCACGGCCATATAGGCCAAACCACTGCAAAAGACACTGTCTCCCGGGTTGGCCGCCGCGCTGCGCACAATGTAGCTGGGGTCTATGTACTTAATGGTCACGGGAAACTTTTCCTTAAAATAGGCCTTGATCTTGTCCTTTAGGAAGAGCCCAATGTCACTGTGCTGCACATTGCCGCTGGCATCCGTGCGTACGTCCTCTTGGGCGATCAAATGTTGGCCGGCGCCCTCGGCCACCACGATCACGGCGTGCTTCTTGTGCTCCAACCGTTGTTGTAGAACGGCCAAAAAACCCTGCTCCCCATCCAACTTAAACTGCAGCTCAGGGATGAGCACAAAGTTCACCACCGGCATGGCCAAGGCGGCCGAAGCCGCAATAAAACCACTGTCCCTGCCCATGAGCTTTACAATGGAGATGCCGTTGAAGGCCCCTGTGGCCTCATTATGGGCATCCCTGAGAATAGGGCTGGCAATATCAAAAGAGGTCTCAAACCCAAAGGACTTGTCGATCAGGTCTATATCATTGTCTATGGTCTTGGGGATCCCGGCCACGCTGATGGAGAGTCCCCTACGCTCAATTTCGGCCCCAATGGCATCAGCGCCCTTTAGGGTGCCGTCACCGCCAATGGTAAAGAGGATGTCCACTTTTTCCCGCACCAGGGTGTCCACCATGGTCCCCACCTCCTGCGCCCCGCGCGAGGAGCCCAGAATGGTGCCCCCAAACTGATGGATGTCCTTCACCGCTTCCGGGGTCAGCTCCCGGAACCCATGGCCCATGGCAGGGTTGAGGCCCTCATAGCCATAGGGCACCCCCAAAATGCGCTTTACCCCATAAAAATAGTGCAGGGCCATGACCACGCCCCGGATCACGTTGTTGATGCCCGGGCAGAGGCCCCCGCAGGTCACAATGGCCGCCGTGGTCTCTTGGGGTTCAAAAAAGAGGTGCTGGCGTGGGCCGGCCTTTTCCAGACCCTGGGGTTCCGTGCCCGCGGCCAGACATTCCGTATAGCGCTCCAAGGAAAGGTCGTGCACCAATTGGTCCTCATCCGTAACAAAGGTGAAGATATTGTCTCCCCGCACCGTACTCAGCTGCAGGGGAGACTTGATCTTGGCCGTGCCCAAATGGGCTATGGTAAACCTATTCGCCATGGGTATTGTTTAGAAGTGTTCGTTCAGGCTATGGTGACTATCAATGAGCGGTCCGCCATTGAGGATCTCTTCCGATGCCTGATTCGCAAACTTATCAAAATTAATGTGAAATGAATGCGCCAATTGTATCGCTTTGCTCACATAAGCGCCTTTTTGCAGCCAGGTGTTCATGGGATCTAACATCTCTGTGGGCACCCCTGGGCAGTATTTGGGCATGTGCAGGCCAAAAATGGGGTGGGCCTCATACTCCACCTTGTCCAGTTCACCCTCTAATATGGCCGATATCATGGCGCGCGTGTACTTTAACTTTATACGTGAGCCCACACCGTAGGGGCCACCGCTCCATCCGGTATTGATCAACCATACATTTACGCCGGCCTCCGTCATCTTGGTGCTCAGCATCTCCGCATACACCGTGGGGTGCAGGGGCATGAAGGGCTCCCCAAAACAGGCCGAAAATGAAGGCACGGGCTCCGTAATACCGGCCTCTGTGCCCGCTACCTTGGCGGTATAGCCAGAAATGAAATGATAGGCCGCCTGGCCGGGGGTCAGCTTGGCCACCGGGGGCAGCACGCCGAACGCATCGCAGGTAAGGAAGAAGATGTTCTTTGGGTTTTCCGCATAAGAGGGCACCTGAATGTTGTCTATGTGCTCTATGGGATAGCTCACCCGGGTATTCTGCGTAATGCCACTGTCAAAATAATCCACTTCCTTGGTGCCTTCCTTGAACACAATGTTCTCCAATAGCGCCCCTGGGCGTATGGCACGGTAAATGTCCGGCTCCTTTTCTTCGGTAAGGTCTATGACCTTGGCATAGCAGCCGCCCTCAAAATTGAAAATGGTGTTCCCGGCCGTCCAGCCGTGTTCATCGTCACCAATGAGCTTGCGGTTGGGATCGGCGGATAGGGTGGTCTTCCCCGTGCCAGAGAGGCCAAAGAAGATGGCCGTGTCCCCATCTTCGCCCACATTGGCGGAGCAGTGCATGGGCAGCACGTTCTTTTCCGTGGGAAGGATGAGGTTCAAGGCAGAAAATATGCCCTTTTTCATCTCTCCCGTATAGGCGGATCCGCCCACTAGGGCGATTTTCTTTGTGAAGTTAAGGATGGAAAAGTTACCCGCCAAAAGGCCCACGGCCTTGGGATCGGGCGCTTCATAACCGGGAGCGCAGAGTACCAGCCATTCTTCTTCAAACCCCTCCAGTTCGGCCTCAGAGAGGCGCAGGAACATGTTCTTGATGAAGTAGTTGCTCCAAGGGTATTCCGTTATGGTGCGCACGTTCATTTTATACTCAGGGTCCGCACATACGGCGGCATCGCGCACATAGATCTCCTTGCCGCTTAGGTAGTTGATGATGCCCTTGTGCAGGGTATCGAAATTTTCGGGGGAGATGGCTTTGTTGATCCTGCCCCACCACACCTTGTCCTTGGTATAGTCGTCCTTCACCAAAAAGCGGTCCTTGGGCGATCTTCCGGTGAACTTTCCGGTATTGACGCATAGCGTTCCATTCTCGGTCTCTGTGCCCATGCCCTTTTCCAAGGTAATGCGTTGCAGGGTTTCGGCATCCAAGTTCCAATGGGCCGTAATGTCTTTGAGCCCGTAGGCGTTCAGTTTTTTCGTTTTGTCTTCTGTTGCTGTCATCGCTTTCTATTTAAAAGGTTGTTTAAAATGTCCATATTAGGGGTACCAAGAGTACCGTTGCCATAAAGAATAACAATAATAAGGGGCCTCCCACCTTTACATAATCCATAAAGGTATAGCCGCCGGCAGAGAGCACCATGGCATTGGTGGTGGTGCCCACGGGCGTTAAAAAGGCCGTGGAGGCACTAATGGCCACCGTGATCAAATAGGGCTTTGGGGATACGCCCAGCGCCATGGCGGCCATAAGGGCTATGGGCGCCATTAAGACCGCCGTGGCGGAATTGTTGATGGTCTGGCTAAAGGCCGTGGTCAATAAAAAGATTCCGCCCAACAGGACCGTGGGGTGCACACTGCCAAGGACCTCCACCAAGGTATTGGCGGCATTTTGGGCCACGCCGGTCTTTTGGAGGGCCAGCCCCATGGGGATCATGGCGGCGATCATGATCACGCTCGTCCAGCTGATGCCCTTATAGGCCTTACTGATGGGCACACAGCCCGTGAGCATCATGATGCCCGCACAGACCAGGGCCGCAATGGCCCCTGGAAGCACATTAAAGACCAATAGGACCACCATGAGCAATAAGGTGCCCATGGCCATATAGCTCTTGGCATTGAGCTCGGCCACATTCTTGGACATGGCCTCCGGACTGCCGGAAATGACCACGTTCTCATAAAGTGATTTCAGGTTTTCCATTTCCTCCCAGACCCCGCGGATAATGAAGGCATCACCTGCGGCTATCTTGATCTTGCCCTTGAGCGGCTGGTTGTTGCGGGAGGCGGCCAATAACTGCACGCCCGATTTCTCCAGGTACTGCCCCAAATTGATCACCCGCCCCACAAAAACGGATTTTGGGGTGATCAACATTTCGGCCATGCCCACTTCATGGTTAATGAGCTCCTCCTTCAGCGAATCCAGCTCCACTGGCGTGGGGATAATGCCCAAGCTGTATTTGAGCACCAACCGATCCACATCCGTGGATTCGCCCTTTACGGTAATGATATCGTGGTAGCGCAGTTCGGTCTCAGGGCCGGGAAGTTCCACAAAAGGAGGCACGGTTTGTTTTAAACGACTGGGGTGCCTTCGCTTTAACCGCATAACGGCCACCTGGTGGTCCCGCTCAAAATGCCAATCGCCAATACGGGTGTTCTGCAAGGGAGACATGGAACGTATGCGCAGGCGGTACAGATTGTCCCCAATGCTGTAGCCCTCGATCCATTTATGCATCTCGGCGTCCAGGTCCACCGGGCGTTCGTTCGTCTGTCTTTTGGGCAGGAGCCTGTAGCCCAAATACCTAAAATAGACGATGGCTATGACCAACAGGGGCAGGCCAATGAGTCCGAATTCAAAAAAGGAAAAACCTTCAAAACCGGCTTCCACCAAGGCATTACTGGCTATAATATTGGGCGGGGTACCTGTTAACGTGAGCAGGCCGCCCGTATTGGAACCAAAGGCCACGGGCATGAGCAATTTGGAGGGCAAGGTGCCCGCATTCCAAGCCGCAGAGACCGTAACCGGTAAAAGGGCCGCCACGGTGCCCGTATTGCTCACAAAACCAGAGAGCACACTGGCGCCCATGGTCACAATGACCAACAACCGGGGCACGCTGCGCCCGGCCCAGCTCACAAAAGATTGCCCGGCAATGGCCGTCCAACCCGTACGGGCCAGCCCCTCCCCTATGATGAAGAGCGCCGCGATCATAATGACCGTGGCATTGCTGAAACCGCTCAGGGCCTCGGTCATATCCAATATGCCAGTGAGGTAGAGCGCCAACATAGACATGAGGGCAACGACATCTGGTGGAAATTTCCCCCAAACGAACAGGCCAATGGTAATGCCCAAAATAAGGAGTACGGCTGTCATTTTCTTGTTCCTTTAGCGCGTTAATCCAAAGCGAGTACGGGAACTTTTGAGTGGAGTGTCAACAGTTTCGTTAAACGGCCCTCAGAAGGTTTGGTCTTATCCGCATGGTTCCTGGGTATGATGGCCAAGAGGTCTATGCCCTTTTCGGCTATATAATCCAAGATGCCCTGCTCTATATCCTGGTTCTTCTCAAACCTGTGTTCCGCATAGAAATGTTCCAAGTAGTACTCCAACGTTTCCTCATTGTCCTCCACTACCACGGCCTCCTCATATATGGAATCCTTGTATATGGTTAGAACGTGCACTTTGGCGTTGAACATCCGTGAGATGTCCAAGAGCGTGCCCAGCACCGCGGGGTGCTCAATGGTCTCTTTTCCCAGGACCAAGGCGATCTCCTTGGGCGGCTCCAATTCTTGCCCAAAGGGTACCGTCATTACCGGGCAATCTGCGTTCAAGACCAATGTAGAGGTGTTCGTGGCGGGTTCCTCCGCACTTGTATCCCCCAGGGTGCCCATCATGATCAAATCCGCATGTTCCTTATTCCGTTCCTGTAAGACGGTCTCCGTGAGGGAGCCCTGTACCATTTGGAGCGTTGGGGCCACGACTGTTTTATGGTTCAGGGAAGCCACTATGGAATTGAAGTTGTCCTGGGCATCTTTGACCTGTGCCCCAGAAGTGGCGGTGGTACTGGTGTAAATGGCCTCTATGGTTATGGACCGTTGGTAGCCCACAAACTTAAGGGCGTAATCCAAAGCGCCAATGGCCGGTTCCGTAAAATCAAAGGGGATCAGAATTTTGTTGATGTTGCTCATACCTAATGCATTTAATGATTGTTAATCGTTCACACTTCAAAAGTATAAGGGCAGGCCCGTGAAAAACATGATGGATGTCAGTTTCACTCAATTTATTGCACCATTTCGGCTCTTTTTGCGAATCTGATATTTATCATTCTTTTGGCTGCGCATTTAACGGAACTTGCGCCCTATTAGACGTACAATGGCATGAAATCATCATTTTCTTCCGCCAAAAAATGTTCCCTTTTTATAAGTATGGGCCTGTTGACGGTCCACATCCTTTCCGCACAGGGGTCCTTACGCGATGCTACCGGCACCTGGTACACCCTTGGGGGCAATGCAGAGGTAAAGGAGCAATGGAGCGTGCCCGTTCTGGGCATTCTCAGGGAATACAACCTTATGGAACAAGCGGAATTTGCCTTTGTACAGGCAGGCGTGCGCTACACCACTGTTAAAAAAACCACTCTGGGCCTTGGTATGGCCTATTTGGACACCCAGCCCTTTGAACAGAACGAGTTTGATAGCCGCACCAAGCAATATTGGGCCTATGGGGAGGTATCCCTGCCGCAGGGGGAACATTGGTCCCATAGGGTGCGTTTGGAGCACCGGTGGATAGCGACCCCCAATGAGAACTTCATCAACCTACGGGCCCGGTACCGTTTACAATATGTGTGGTCCATTTCCCCCTCCCTATATATAAAGACCCACAACGAGACCTTTTTCAATTTTGATGAAGCCAACATTGACCAAAACCGTTGGTTCCTGGGCATGGGCCACCGTTTGGCCCCGGGCATTACCGTTGAGGCCGGTTATCTGAAGAACCATATAAAACGAAGTAATTTTGACCGCATCTGCGTGGGACTCTATTTCAAGACCTCCTTTCTTAAGAAAGAGCCCTTACACGCCCAGCACCAAAAATAACGATTTCATAAATTTTTATGTATCCTATTGAAAACTTGATAATTATCATGTTTTTTAACTGTGATTACTACTACATTTATCCAAGAAATCAATACATAAAATGTCATGGAACTCAAAAAAAACCCACATGCAGACTTAAACAGAAACAGTGGCCTTTACTTTGTTATCGGCCTTACCATTGTGTTGTTCACCACTTGGCGCCTTTTGGAATACAAGACCTATGAGACCCAAGAAAACATAGTGCAAGCCATGAACGTCATGGATAATATGGATGAGGAAGTGCCCATCACGGAGGCCCTCCGTACCACGCCCCCGCCCCCACCACCGGCCGCCCCAGATGTCATAGAGATTATTGAGGATATGGAAGAGGTGGAGGAAACCATTATTGAGAGTACGGAAAGTAGCCAAGAGACCTTTGTTGAAAGCGCCATCGTATCCGCAGATGATGTAAACGTCTTTGAGGAAGAGGAAGATGTGAGCGTACCGTTCGCCGTTATTGAGAACGTACCCATATTTCCCGGCTGTGAGAGCTTGTCCTCCGAGACGGAGCGCAAGGCCTGCTTCAACGAAAAGATGCAAGAGCACATCAAAAATAACTTCAAATATCCCGAAACCGCCATAGAGCTGGGCATCAGCGGTAGGGTCTTCGTGACTTTTGATATCAAGGCCAGCGGTAAGGTGGGCAATATAAAGTACAGGGGGCCCGATCGTCTATTGGAGATGGAGGCGGAACGCATCATTGCCTCCCTCCCTACCATGATACCTGGTGTGCAACGGGGCAGATCCGTACGGGTGGCCTACAGCATCCCCATTAATTTTGTAATGCAGTGATTTTGAGTTCCGGCCATTACAAAAAGCCCTTGGATCATTCTTTCCAAGGGCTTTTTTTGTACCACGGCGCTGATAGGTAGTCCGTAGTTTTACTGGCCTCTTCCCTACTCCTTACTATAAAGTGCGCTTTGTCCTGTTCCCTGGCCCTAAAGCCCAATAGGTGGAATACGGATTTTGCAAAATAACGGGCCACGCGCCGATCTACCATCAAGGCCTCCTTATTGGCAGATGCCCAAGACACCCCAGGTAAACGTGCCAAGACCTCATCTGCCCTCCATTTGCGAAGGTAAGAGGACAACGCCAAAAACAACCTTGGGGTTTTCCGTATGTAATAAAAGCCCTCACTGCCTTTTTTTTGGTACAAGGGCATGAAAATCCTTCGTTTTTTTTGGGTGATGATGGGCCTCCCATTGCTATGGGCCAAAGGTGTGCCTTTGGGAATGACCTGAAAATTATCAAAGCCCGGCATCATTTGAAAGTGTTCTCCAGGCTGAATGTCATATTGATGGTAGATCTCAAAAAAGCGGGCATCCTTGGGCCCGTAAGCAGACAATCTTTTTTTGAGGTCCTTCAGGTCTTGGACCTTTGTACCGAAGCACCCGGCAAGGGCCATGCTGTACCAGATGAAATCCTTGGCCACCGCCACAGCGCTTGGATCCAAATGTTGCCCGGCCTCAAACCCAAAGGAAACATAGCCCAGCTCATTGATGTAGCTTAGAAGGGCCCCGTGGAGGTATTCCTCTATGCCCAGAATACTGGGCAGCGGGTAATGGGCCGTATAGCGTCTGTTCAGAAGACTGTCGTTCACCACAAGGAACGGGGCCGTCTTGCCAGAGGTGGTGTGGATATCATAAAAATAAAAGGGCGGGGCTGAAGTGTCCAGAATATGGTGTATGGC
>CAKZLG010000045.1 GCA_937125035.1 uncultured Maribacter sp.
CAACTCTTAACGTTTAACGCTGCACTCTTAACTTTTTGGCGGTAAGCGGTAGGCGTTAAGCGGTAAGCAGTATGTTTTTCGTTGCTCGTTGATGGTTTGTATTTGAACTTGGGCTTGTACTTGACGCTTGAAGGTAAACCCCTACCTTCCCACACACCACCGTTTTTCGCTGAAGATGTAGCCGATGCCCACATTGACCACAGGAAGGATGGCCCCTTGAAACTGACCCATATAATAGGCAGCACCGGCATCCACCGAAAAATTAAAGCCCGAATCATAACTGCGCTGCAGTCCGGTAACGAGTCCGGTGTAGCCAAAGGCACCCTTTACCACGGTATTGTCTATAGTGCGGGCCTCTGGAAAAAATACGGCCACGGCAGGCGCTATGTAATTGGCGGAATTGCCGTAGATGGTCTTACGGTTGCGCTGCCTGGTGTTGAAATTATAATAGTAGCGGTATTGGGCCGCCACCGTAGGGAAGAACCCCAGCTCCTCATAGACTTTGGGAACCAAAGGGTCCAAAGCCACTTGCAGGCCCGCTTTCAGATTGAAGGTAGTGTTCACCCCCAGCGCCGTTTCATATTCCAGACCGGGGTTTACCAGGTTCACCTTGAATTGCCTTAGCTCACAATTCTTGCCGAACTGCGCATGGGCATGGAACATCATCAACAACAAGAGACACGCTATACAACCATTTCTTTTCATGCACGCAGGTTTCAAAAATTTTCCAAGGGCGTTACTATAGAACAGAAAGAAGCCGAAAATCGTATCTTTGCCCCCAAAATTATAACCGCATGGACCTATCGCTCATTCCCCAACTCAAGTATACGGACACCCGTTCCTTTTTCTTACTTTCCGGACCCTGCGCCATAGAAGGGGAAACCATGGCCCTACAAATTGCGGAACACATCGTTCAGCTTACGGACGAGTTAAAGATACCTTATGTGTTCAAGGGCAGTTTCAAAAAGGCCAATAGGAGTCGGTTGGATTCCTTTACCGGTATTGGTGACGAAAAAGCCCTGAAAATTCTGCGCAAGGTTTCGGAGACCTTTCATATTCCCACCGTAACGGACATCCATACCGAGCAGGATGCCGAGATGGCCGCTGCTTACGTGGATGTCCTACAGATCCCCGCCTTTTTGGCGAGACAGACCGATCTATTGGTGGCCGCGGCAAAAACCGGTAAAGCGGTCAACATCAAAAAAGGGCAATTCATGAGCCCTGAGAGTATGAAGCATGCGGTCACCAAGATTACCGAGACCGGAAACCAACAGGCCATGATCACAGAACGGGGCAGCATGTTCGGCTACCAGGATATGATCGTGGACTTTCGTGGCATTCCCACAATGAAACAGTATGCGCCCGTGGTACTTGATGTTACGCATTCCCTGCAACAACCCAATCAAACCTCAGGGGTTACCGGTGGAAGACCCGCATTAATAGGCACCATGGCCCGCGCCGGTATTGCGGCAGGAGCGGATGGTCTGTTCATTGAGACCCATTTTGATCCCGCAAATGCCAAAAGTGACGGGGCCAATATGCTGGATTTGCAACGCATGGGGAAATTATTAAAGGACCTTGTGGCCCTGAGGCAGGTCGTGAACCAGTTTTAATCCAAATCTATTTTTTTATAAAACCCACCCATTCGTAGCGCATAGGCTTCTTGCAGTACGGTTTTTAGGACGGTTTCATCAATTTCCTCCAAAGAGGAATAGCGCAATGAACGCACCACTTTACGGTTTTTAGAGACCATTTTATCCAAATGCTTGGTAAAGTGGGCAGCATTCCAGAAACCCAGGTCCACATAATGTTCCTTTTGGGAGACATTCATATAACAAAGTGGGGAAGCGCCATGGTAGAAACAAGGTATTTGCCATTTGTATTTCATTACCACCCCGGTCAACGTATCCTCGATCACCATTTTCAGGTGGATCAATATGGCCCGGTACGGTAAGGCATGGCGCATGATATAAGCTTCAGCTGGATTCATGATAAACAATTAATCAGTTAAAAAAATACAACAAGGTAAGGCCCAAGGTACTCTTTTCTTTAAAGCGATTTAGATTTCCCTTTCCATCGCCTATTGCGCCTTAAGCGCACATGACCTTGGTTTTTTTATTTGTAAAATCCCATTTGGTACACCTAAGATAAAAAAAGATCCAATTTCAGACATTGGGAAAATCCTGAGGGAAGACCCAGCCCACACCTCCCCAAATACATATATTTTGTATCTTTCCCTTAAGATACAAAACCCACCAACATGTTAAGGCCCTTGATTGTTGCATTCTTTTTACTACTGATTTCCGGCTGCAGCACCCGTGACGATGATGGCGGCGTCACCTTGCCTTCTAATATGGGTGAAAACAATGTTGTACCGCGTATTGAGACCCCTACGGAAACAACCAATACCGCCCCCACCCCCCAAATTTCATTGGCCGGTATTTCCGCTGATTTTGAAAGGTTCATGACAGACAATAGGTTAGTGGGTGCACAAGTGGCCATAACACGGAACGAGAAATTGGTGTTTCTGGAATCTTTTGGTTTGGCTGATCGCGAAGAAAGCAGGCCCGTAACCCAAAATACCCTTTTCAGAATAGCAAGCATATCCAAGCCCATTACCTTACTGGCGCTATCAAAATTGATCAATGAGGGGAAATTGCAGCTCAACGCCACCGTCTTTGGCCCAAATTCACTTTTGGGCACCTCTTTTGGAAACTTACCCTATGAGCCTGAGGAATTGGCCATTACATTAGACGATCTGGTGGAGCACAAAGCAGGTTTTTCGGATGACCCCGATGATGTTCTGTTCAGCGATAATGGCCTATCCCTTGATGTCCTGATCGCAAGGGTACTGGATGAAAGATCGTTAAGTAGCCCACCGGGAACCACGTTCCAATATTCAAATTTTGGCTATGCCCTTTTGGGAAAGATCATTGAAAATGCGAGCGGAATGGATTATGAGACCTACGTGCGCCAAAATATACTGGAGCCCATAGATATCAATGATATGTACATCGCCAAACAGAAACTGGAGGAGCGACGGCCGAATGAAGCCATTTACTATTCCAGCGCGTCCTCTCCTTATGCAATAGATACACCCAGAATGGCCTCTTCCTTTGGTTGGGCGGCCTCCGCGGCCACCCTGGCATGGATCGCTGTGAAAACAGACGGTAGGTTCAGCGAAAATGACCTCCTTGCCCCAAACACCGGCATCAGTTATCTCAATAGGGGATCTTGGACGCACAATGGTGCCCTCCCCGGAACGACCGCGATCCTAAAGGTGGGCCACCCATTTTCCTATGTCGTACTCACCAACAGTGGAGGCGCCAATTTTCCGGTGGTCATTGATGCCCTGCATAATTTCATGGAAAAGGCCATAGAGCAACAATCCGAATGGCCCAATACCAATCTTTTCCAACCGAATAAATAAAAAATTCCGTAATTGGTTTCTCTATAGTTTTGACGTCTTGGCAACGTACCAAGAAAAGAAACCCCTATTTACTTGCCACTCCTATTCTAGGTAGCATTTTCATGGCTGAAAATCCATTATGATTTTTACCTATTATCAAGAGGCTTGGGTTCCTAGAGAGGCTTTTAGTGAGTTGAGTCCCGATAAAAAAACCTCGTAGCGCTGAGGGACTGTTTGAGGAAAGAAAGGTTTTGGGGGCAAGTCCGAGGGAAAAGCATCAATGATTTTTTTGTTAGCAACAAGGCGACCCTAGAAACGTAACTACCTTACAGGCTAACGAAAACGTGCCGCTATGGCTTTCCCTTTTTTTAAACCAATTACACTCTCCCTTATTATTTTCAGCCTATTCTATGCCCCAATGGCCATGGCGCAGGATAAGTATTCCGCGGTGGGCAAATTTGTGGGAGGCCAGAGCCTATCCCAATTATGGGAGCTTTCGGAAGAGCACGAACAGGGCACCTTTGTAGTTACCCCTTACAGGCCGATCTATTTTATGATGGCTAAATATTCCAACGATATGAACGAAAACCCGAAGAGTGTGTCGTTGAGCAATTCGCTTGAACAGCCCATTGGCTATGACAACATTGAGGCCGCTTTTCAAATAAGCCTTAAAACCAAGGTGTTCCACAACATTTTATGGAACAAGGCGGATCTTTGGCTTGCCTATACCCAAAGTGCCTTTCATCAAATATACAATAAGCCCATTTCCCGACCCATGCGTGAGCTTAACTATGAGCCCGAACTTATCCTCAACGTTCCTATGCGGTTTAGAGTTCTTGGGTTTACCGGCAGAATGGCCGGGGTTTCCCTGAACCATGTATCCAATGGGCGTGATCTTCCATTGTCCAGAAGTTGGAACCGGATCATTTTTCATGTGGCACTGGAACACAAGAATTGGCAAGTGTATTTGCGCTCTTGGGTACGTCTTCAAAGTATGGAAGACAACAACCCTAAAATAAATGACTATCTGGGCCGTGGTGATATCCGTATTCTTAAGGACATTGGAAATCACCGTCTCACTTTCATAGGGCAACACTCCTTGAATTTTGCCGAGAACCGCGGTAGTGCTCGCTTGGACTGGACTTTTCCCATACGGAAAAACCTGAATGGCTATCTGAGGGCATTTCATGGATATGGTGAATCCCTCATTGATTACAACCATACCCAAACCACGGTGGGTTTTGGTATTAGTCTCATTGACTGAACCTTAGGCGCCCCATGTGCAACTAAGAACGTTTTACCGCCCAAGCAATGGTTTTGCAGTCCGTGCCCCACTTATTTCTCCAAACCAGAAACCTTCAAGGTATAAAACGGGGAATCCTTAAAATGGGTACATTTGAAAAAACACCGCACATGAAAACCATTTTCCACCTCATTTGTATTGGGTATGCCGTCACCGCCATGGCCCAAAACCACGGGCATTCAGGGGCCAAACCTCTCTCCTACCCCAATATTCCCGGGTACACCACTTTGAAAACGGATCTACATATCCATACCGTGTTCTCTGATGGCAATGTGTGGCCCAATATAAGAGTGATGGAGGCGCTGCGCGAAAATTTGGACGCCATATCCTTAACAGAGCATTTGGAATACCAACCCCACCAAGCAGACATTCCCCATCCCGATCGTAACCGATCGTACGCCATTGCCCTCCAAGAAGCGGCGGACCATGACCTGCTCATCATTCACGGTTCAGAAATCACCCGTTCCGCCCCCATGGGCCATAGCAATGCGGTTTTTATTCAAGATGCCAATCCATTGGTACAGCAAAAAGCCGAAATGGCCTTTGTTGAAGCACAAAAGCAAAGGGCCTTTGTCTTTTGGAACCACCCCGCCTGGTACGCCCAAAGTCCACAGGGCACCCCAATTATGAGCGATTTTCAGTTGAACCTCATTAAAAAAAACCAATTGCACGGTATTGAGGTCATCAACAGTCTGGACTACGCCGAAGAATCCCTTGCTTTGGCCTTGGAACATGATCTTACCATTATGGGCACGAGTGATATCCACGGACTCATTGATTGGGATTATACGGAAAAGGGCAACCACCGCCCCATTACCTTGGTCTTTGCCAAGGAAAAGAGCAAGGAAGGCCTACGGGAAGCCCTTGTAGCCGGAAGAACCGTTGCCGCCTACAACGAATTGCTGGTGGGCAGGGAAGCCTATCTTGTACCCTTGATCCAAAATAGCATACAGATAACGTCCGTGAAGTACATTGAGGGCACCCAGGTATTGGAAGTGGTTCTGGAAAACGGGAGCAGTAGCGACCTTATTTTTGAGAATGCCATGACGTATTCGTTCTACAGCAAACCTTCTGTCTTCACCGTTACAGCGGGCAGCTCGGAAACCTTGCGCATCAAGACCTTAGCTACCCTAGCGCAGATGACTTTGGAGCTCAGGGCCTTGGGTGCATATGTGGCCCCTAGGAAGCATCCTGTTGTTTCATGGGACCTCCGCGTGGGCCAATGATTCTTTTAAGACTTTTTTATTCCCAAAATTGAGAAGCACATCCTCCTTATAGAACGAAAAGAAAAAGGTGGTACCCTTGCCCTCATTACTGTCCAGCCAAATTTCCCCGCCGTTTTTGTCAACGATCTTCTTGACTACGGCCAATCCTATGCCACTGGAATCCCTACGCTTTTCCACATCCAATTTTTGAAATAATTTAAAAACACGGTCATAGTGCTCAGCGGCGATCCCCATACCATTATCCTGGACATAGAACGTAAAGCGGTCTACCTCATCCATGACCCCTACATTGATGTAAGCCATGGGCTTGTCATTATATTTGATGGCATTTTGGATGAGGTTCTGAAAAACTTGGAGGATTTGCGTACGATCAACCAATATCCGTGGCAGGGAACTATCCTTTTCAATAAGCACCCGATCGGAGTTGTTGGCCCGTATGAGTCCGTCCACAACCTCATTGAGGTCCAACAGTACCGTGACCGTCTTTTTTTCTATACCCAGGGAATATTTGAGGATGCCATCCACAAGGAGGTCCATTTGGGCCACTTGGTCCATTAACAACTGCAGATGGCTCTTGCCCTGTTCCAAACGACCATCGTTCATATCTTCCAGAATCCACGTACCCAATGAGTGTACATTGCGCAAAGGGCTTTTGATATCATGGGAGACCACGTACGCGAATTCCTCCAATTCCCTATTTTTCACAGAAAGTTCACGAGCCCGCTTTTCCAAGGCTTTGGTGCGCAACTTTACCTTGGCCTCTAGATCCAGGTTTTCCTTACGCAGTTTATATTTATAGCGTATGAAGCCGTTTTGTATGAAAATGGAGAAGACAAAGATGGTGCCCAAGGATAACAATATGGCCCCGCTTTCCGAGGATTTCAAATCTGATGACGCCAATTGAACCGTCAAATGGACAAAAGAGGACAGGGTGTAAAGTATGATCAGCGTTCTATGTGCCAACAGTAGGATGCCCCCAAAAAGGACCACATAAGTACCCAAAAGATAATTGAGGTGAAAGTGGTTCAGGGCGGAAGTATAGATCAAATAATGTGTGAACAAGGCCATGGAGAAAAACACCACATAGCCAAAATAAGAACGGCTCCATCGTTTAAAGAAAAACGGGGTGATGCCCACCACCAAGAAAAAGAGGCTCAAGGTCTCCGGTGCCCAAGCAATCTCCACCCGCTCCGGGCTCAGATAGCCTATGGCCATACTGTAGAGATACAGGCCAGGTGAGATGAGCAAAAAAATGGGGCGTGAACTCCTCAGTTCAAAATCGTCCATTTTACCAATTGATCGGAACATAGCATTTTAGTTTAAACCATGAAATTACACGGTTCCTCTAGTGCGTAAAGGGTCTTGGATTCCAACTGTGGTGCATGTTTCGGTGAATGGCGGCTTAGTAGAGACGGGTGGTGGCCTTGGCCGGTCCTATATTATACAGCGTATTTCCCAAAAACCGATTTATTGTCATTTTTACCGACACCCTCCACGTACCTTTGGCAGTAAACAAATGGGTCAAAGCAATGCCGGCCTGCCTTTTCCAAGTCCACAAAACGAGTGCTGGACAGCGGGGGTGGCCAAAGGCCAATGGGGTCCCAATTCCCTAGAAAAATGGGGCAGCGGGCAGGGCCCGCCCTTTGTTCAATTGGCTATGTAATCCGAAAGATAGGCATACCTTTTGGTCAACTCCCCATTCCGGGTCATTCGTGCCCGCAGGAGTACGCCATCTTGGTCCCCATTGAAAAAAGCAGGGACCACATTTTTCACAAAGGCCTCACCAAAGCCTTGGCTGGCATCGCGCGGCAGTTCACAAGGTAGGTTGTCCACTGCCATGACGGCTATGGCATCCGCTTGCCTAAAATCCGTTTCGGCCTCCGTCTTGGGATCATATCCGTATATGGGATCGGCGATCGTGGACGGTCTAATGGTGCTTGCCACCGGCCCATCAATATCACAACTGATGTCCGCCACCACCCTAATTTTAAAATCGGGATGTCTGGCATCTTCCCTAGTGAACAAGTAAGGGGCGCCCTGACCGTAAAAATGACCGGCAATGTAGAGGTCCGTGACCTTGGCAAACCTCAGAAAGTTGGATTTGTAGGCTTCCGGATGGGCGAAAAAATCCGCTTTGTTCCCACGCACCCCGTCCTTTCGTTTATTGTATTCCCCGGCATCTATTTGGCAATAGACCGGTTCATTGAACTTTTCCCCTAAATAATCCTGCACATTTACACGTCTTAGGCCCATGCCATCCAACATTTCCCTGGCCCCATTGCCTACCCTTCCCCTACCGGTCAATACAATCTTTATGGGCGGCATGGGAACACGCTTCAAGGCATCTATAAGGGCCGGTTGGTCCGGTAGTTCTTCCGCTTTGGGCAATTGGTACGCACCGTATTTAAGTCCGTAGGCCCTTAGACCGTTATACGCCCCTACGATACCGGCATAACGCCCAAAGGCAACCAGGCGTTGTTCGTTTGGGTTGGTAATGACCTCATGGTCGTAGAGTTCTATGTTCTTGGCCAAGATGGCCTGCAGGAGCTTTTTATTATAAGGCTGTTTCTTAATGGTATGGGAAAAGAAAAAATAGTTTTTATTGGGAATCAGTGCGTCAATGGGCACTTCCTTGACCCCCAAAAGCACGTCACACTGTTCCATTTCCTGGGCCACTCTGATTCCTTCGGCTTGGTATTCCGCATCGGAAAAAGCACGTATGGGCGATGGCTCCACAATGATTTGTGACTTGGGAAACCTTTCCACTACGGCCTTACAGGCCTTTGGTGTCAGGACCACCCGCTTGTCTGGCGGGTTTTTACGCTCACGTATAATGCCTATTTTCATTTGTGCCCTATTTATTCCCAGTGTTGGGAAGTTATGCTGGCCACAAAAATAACCGTTGGCCACGCTACCACAAAACATTATTCCCACAAAGAAACTAGATCACTTGGGGCTGTGCACCAAAACCCATTCCTTCTCTAGGCCCGTTCCCAGTTCAAGTACTTTCCGGAAACCATTTTGATGGTAAAATGGCAACAAGGCCTCCTCCTCAATGGTCAGCCATAACGTCCTTGCTTTGTAACGCTCCTTTACCTTTTTCAACCAAACAGAGCCCCAACCTTTTTGCCTACATTCCAAAAACGTCCAGAGGAACCCAATGTGCCGGTGATCGGGCCCATCCATGCCCATGAGCAGAGGTCTATATTTTTCAAGATCATGTGGTATTCCAGGGCAGATTATGCCCGCTGCCCTCCAATGGCCGCCCTCGGCCAAAATGAGACATTCCAATGGGCCGCGCTGCAGCCGGTACAGGTCTTTGAGGGCGGCCTTCCATTCCTTGTCCAGCTCGGCCACCCATTCTTCTGGCGGCCTTTCAAAGGATAGCAACTGGAGTGGAAAAGGGGTTACAACAAGCCCCATGACCAGAGTTTATCGGCGTCCTCATACCAACGGTCACCGATGTCCGTGCGGTAATACCCATTATTGATGATCACATTGCCTATACGGTTGAAAAGCGTCTTTTGAGTATCTTTCATGGTAAGGCCTGTGGCAGAGACCAAGACCGCAATACCGGTGTTTCCCGTAATGAGCCATTCATCGTTCACTTTTTTTACGTGCATTGGGTGTATGCCTTCTTTGGTATTCTTTTTAAATACCACCACGGCATCTTTTGAAAACAGGTCAAATGTCTTTTTGTCATTGTAGGGAAAAGGGGGCACTACCATAAAAGCGCCGATCTGAAAGCCTTTTTTTACCTGTATGTCCTGGTCCGTGCCCGCGGCCACATGGTACAGAAGATCTGCCATAGGCTGATTGAGGCCGGCCCGCTGGATGAAGATCTGCGGAAAACCAAAACGGGTCGTAAACTCCAATG
>CAKZLG010000046.1 GCA_937125035.1 uncultured Maribacter sp.
TGATGAGGAGGACAAATCCATTTCCTCTCACTCCTATCTCTAGGAGTTGTTTTCCAACCTTTGGCCTTCTAGGTTCTTAAGGCAAAATGCCGCCCTAATGGGGTATTGAAGTGCATTTTGGTATAAAAGGGTGCGGTCCTGAAACATGCTGTGCGCAACCCTTGAAAGTATTCAAAATTGAATCTAGGTTTATCTCGGAAAGCAGCACCACATAAAAGCCGTAAGAACGAACCTTTTTCACCCCACAATCAAAAAGGACTTTCACCCCTTTTCCGGTTGTATCCCAGACCTTCTCTTCTTGCGCGAGAGCACTTAAAATTGCCTTCATCAAAGGTCAGGTCAATGGCATTTTTCTTTAGGTCTGCAAATTGACCCTCGGGGAAATGGCTAAAGGTCAAAGCCCAAGTCCTTACGGTAGGTAATGCCCTCAAAATCAATTTTGGCGATGTTCTTATAGGACACTTCCAGGGCCGATTGGAAGTCACTACCAAAAGAGGTCACTGCCAATACACGGCCGCCATTGGTCAGGATTTTTCCTTGTTCCCCCGTGGTGCCTGCATGAAAAACAATACTGTCCGTTATATTATCTAGTCCGGAAATCTCCTTCCCTTTTTCATAGGCCTCCGGATACCCTCCGGACACGGCCATAACGGTGACCGCAGTCCGCTTATCCATCTCTAGCACAACTTGATCTAAATGGGTCGTGGCCACGGCATTGAAGACCTCCAAAAGATCATTCTTAATGCGGGGGATAACGGCCTCGGTCTCTGGATCGCCCAACCGTACATTGTACTCAATGACCTTGGGTTCTCCCTTTACCTTGATAAGGCCAATGAAGATAAACCCCTTGTAGGGCAATTTGTCCTTTTTGAGTCCGTCTATGGTGGGCTTAACAATGGTCTCCTCTATTTTCTCCATAAAGACGTCATCTGCAAAGGGTACCGGGGAAATGGCGCCCATACCGCCGGTATTAAGGCCTGTATCCCCCTCCCCTATGCGCTTGTAGTCCTTGGCCGTGGGCAAGATCTTATAATGAACACCGTCCGTTAGGACAAATACGCTGAGTTCAACACCGTCTAAAAATTCCTCTATGACCACCGTATCACTGGCAGCGCCGAACTTGGCGTCCTGTAACATGGCCGTGAGCTCCCTTTTGGCCTCGCCTAGTTCTTTAAGGATGACAACACCCTTTCCAGCGGCCAGACCATCTGCCTTGAGCACGTAGGGCGGCTCTACTTCCTCTAAAAACCGGTGTCCGTCCTCTAGGGTTTCCTTGGTGAAGCTTTGGTATTGGGCGGTAGGAATATGATGGCGCATCATAAATTCCTTGGCAAATTCCTTACTCCCCTCCAAGGCCGCGGCCGACTTCTGCGGTCCAATTACGGGAATATGGCAAAGCGCCTCATCTTGAAGGAAAAAATCATGTACCCCATTGACCAATGGATCTTCGGGACCCACAATGACCATTTGGATGTCTTTGCTGAGGACCCACTCCTTAATACCACTGAAGTCATTTACACCTATTGGTATATTTTCTGCAATGGCGGCCGTTCCTGCATTTCCAGGAGCCACGTAAAGTTGCGACAACAAAGGGCTTTGGGCCAATTTCCAAGCAAGGGCGTGTTCCCTGCCACCGGCCCCAAGAATCAAGATATTCATGCATATGGATTTTGGCAAAAATAAGCTATGCCCAGAACTTTTGCTTTATTTAGAAGAGAAATCTCGATGCTCCTTTTTCTGAAGCTCCTCTGGGGTAAGGGATTTGAAATAATCGTATACGATTTTTAGGCCTTCCGAGCGGTCCACCTTAGGTTCCCATCCCAAAATCTCGCGAGCTTTGGTGATGTCCGGTTTACGTTGGGTGGGATCGTCTTTAGGAAGCGGTTTGTAAATGACCTTCTGTTCCGTACCGGTGAGCGCAATGATCTCCTCAGCGAACTCTTTGATGGTCGTCTCCTTGGGATTGCCAATGTTCAACGGCTCAGGATACTCGCTAAATAACAACCGGTATATTCCTTCCACCATATCATCTATATAGCAAAATGACCGGGTCTGCGAGCCATCTCCAAAGACCGTGAGGTCCTCCCCACGCAGGGCCTGGCCCATAAAGGCGGGCACCACCCTACCATCGTTTAAGCGCATTCGGGGGCCATAGGTATTGAAAATGCGAACGATACGGGTCTCCAGACCATGAAACCGATGGTAGGCCATGGTAAGGGACTCCATAAAGCGCTTGGCCTCATCATAGACGCCCCTGGGCCCCACAGGGCTTACATTCCCGTAATACTCTTCATTTTGGGGATGCACTAAGGGATCCCCATACACCTCAGACGTAGAGGCGACCAAAATACGGGCCTTTTTCTCCTTGGCAAGGCCCAAGAGGTTCAGGGTGCCCAAAGAGCCCACCTTAAGGGTTTGTATGGGTATTTTAAGATAATCTATGGGACTAGCGGGTGAGGCAAAGTGCAAGATGTAATCCAAATTGCCCGGAACATGGACAAACGTGGTAACATCATGATGATAAAACTCAAAATGCTCTAGGGGAAACAAATGGGCAATGTTCTTGAGGTCTCCCGTAATAAGGTTGTCCATGCCAATGACATGATATCCCTCTTCTACAAAACGATCGCACAAATGGGATCCCAAAAAGCCAGCTGCGCCTGTGATTAGTATTTTTTTCAACTATTCAGATTCTTGTGACTTTTTATGCTTGTCTTTTTTTGGTTTCTCAACGTTGGACTTTAATTTGTCAACCTTTCTTTTAATTAAGATTTTTTGTTTCAAAGTGCTAAAATTATAATTGTATTTAAAAAATATATATCCCAAAACGACAACAACGGATACCAAAATTATCATCATTACCAAATTTTCAGCTTTACTTCCCAAGACTATAAACAAGACCACAAAAACCAGATTAAAGCACCCAATGATAAAACTAGCCTGTTTATGTGAGAGGCCCCAAAAATCGATAAGCACATGATGTGTATGGTTACGGTCCGGAGAAAAAGGACCTTTTTTATTGGCAATCCTGATTGTAAAAACTCTTGCAGTATCGAATAAGGGTACTATAAGAATGCTTATAGCAATCAAGGGGGCGTTTTCAAGTAAAAAGGGAAGATCTTTATAAGCAATAGGGGTCAAAGCCAGAAATTTTAGGGTCAAAACACTAATTATAAATCCAACTATTAGAGACCCCGTATCTCCCATGAAGATTTTCCTATCAGAAGAGATATTAAACCCGAAAAACGCCATTAGACAGGCGTTCATTGTTATACTGATTAATGCAAAAAAATATTCCCCTGTCAGGTAAAAAATAGTTGTATAAATAATCATAATCACAATTCCGACAATTGAAGCCAAACCATCTATTCCATCGATTAAATTATACGAATTAATTATAGTTAGCATTAGGAAGCCACTGATAATCAAGTTTAGGTAATATGGAATCTCATTGATATTCAAGAAACCATTTAAGGAAAAAATAGTAAAACTGGGATTGACAAGAATAAATGAGACAGCGGCCATCTGTGCAACCAATTTAGCTCCGGGGGTAATAACCACCAAGTCGTCCTTTAGCCCAGTTATAAACAAAATTGTCAGGCCTGGTATAATATACATTGCCTCATTTGAGAGCCCCCTTCCATGAATAAAAAAAAGAGCAAAAATTAATGTGTAAAAAAAAGAAACACCCCCTAAAGTTGGAGTTCTTAGGGAATGGGAACTTCTTTGATTCGGAGAATCCATCAAACGCTTCTTTTCTACTACCCAAATAATTTTTGGAATAGTTAGATACGTAAGAAGAAAAGCTCCGATAAAAATAGATATTGCGGTCTCTAAAAAGTACAAACTACTTAAGTTTTGATTACTTCAAAAGTAACTTATTCCTTTCAAAACATTGAAAAAACCAGAATTTCATTTGTATTTTAGATGTTGCCAAAGACAATCCTCAAAAAAAACACTCCTAGATTTAACTGTCTCCTGATTCTTGCAGGTTCTTTTATAAGTCTGTACAACCATTCAAGACCCAACCGAATAAAAATACGAGGCGCTCTTTTTTTTGAACCAGAATATACATCAAAACTGCCTCCTAATCCCATGTATAGGGCAGGATATTCTTGTATAAATTCTGCCATTAAAAATTCTTGCCGTGGACTGCCCAATGCCACAAAAACAATTTTTGGCGCTAATGTTTTAATTTCATCAAGAATTAATGCTTGCTCCTTATCTTTAAAATAGCCATTTCTGTAACCTTTAATTTTAAGGTCGGGATAATCCTGCATTAACCTTGCAACAGTCTCTTGTATTACCTGTTCGGAAGAGCCCAATAAATAGACGGATTTGTTCTTTTCAAACCTTTCAATGATATCTAGCCAGAACTCTGCGCCAGGTATCTTGATGGCGTCCACACCTTTTCTACGCAACGCAAGAACCGCGCCAATGCCATCAGCATAGCCAATGTTCATGTTTATCAAATTATTCATCTTTGCTTCATCTTTCAGCAGTTTTTCGGCATTTAGGGCAATGAGTATTTTATGTTTATCCTCAATAAAGTCAAGAAAATGACTTCTACAGAGGAAAGCGTGTATATTTTTGTTGTTTATCGTACTAATTTGCATTTTTATTCATTAGAAGTTCGGTGTAAATTAACTGGTATTTTGTGGCGTTTTTCAACCAGCTCTTTTCATCATAGACGTATTGCAAGGCGTTTTTGAGCAGGTGCCTCCGTGTTTCACTCTCAATTTTCAAGGCATATTTCATAACGTTGAGCAAATCTGAGGGGTTGCCTGCCTCGAACAGGAGCCCATTGAACTTGTCAGTAATGAGCTCCTTAATTCCTTCAACATCACTGCCAATGACAATTTTTTCGTATGCCATGGCCTCCAAGGGCTTAAGAGGTGTTACCGAATCGGTAAGTTTATTTTTATATCTTGGATTCACAATGATGTTAATTAACTCAAACGCCTTGTGGATATTTTCAGGTTCTAGGGAACCTTTAAATGTAACATTTTCAAATTTTTCTGACATAGCCCTGATTTTTGGTTCTTCCACTCCTTTACCAAAAATGTACAGTTCGGCATTACAAATTTCCTTGTTGAGATTTGCAAAGACTTCGATTAAAAAATCTACACCTTCATGCGGTGTTAACGTTCCGATATAGCCAAATTTTAGTTTTGGCTCACTTAGGCAATGATTTCTAGTCTTTTGTTTAAGGGTATCGATTAGGGTCGTGTTAACTGCATTTTGTATAACTGCTATCTTTGCCTCATCTATTTTTTGTATTATCAACTCATTTTTCAAATAGTGGTTGATGGCTACCACCAATGCAGCCTTTCGCATAACGTACAGTTCTATCCCGAACAGTATTTTTTCTGTCAACAAATCCATCCACCCTTTTTTACCTTTTTTTTTGAGCATCCAAAGCGACCGCACTTCATAGACAACAGGAATGTTATACTTCTTACCTATGAGAATTGCGGGTAAACCACAAACAAACATGGCGTGGGCATGCAATACATCAGGTTTTTCGGCATTGACAATTTGCTTTAGATTTTGGTAAAAGGAAAGTATTTTGAAAAAACGAAAAATTCTTGTCAACAAGGACTTTTGTTCATCGGAAATTGTTTCACTGCCATTGATCGATGTACGGAGGTACCGTATGCCATCAATTATTTCCTCGTTATTGGTGCCACTCTGAAAAGGTGAAGTTACCGCAATAGGGTTTAGGCCTATCTCTTTTTGAGACATTAAAATATCTCTAGATCGTATGCTTGATCCCGATATTTGAGGTAAGGATTGATAAAGAATATGCAATACTTTCATTTTATATCCTACATTTGGACAAAAGTAACTCACTAGGGTTTAAAATAATCTCAAAAGACATCGGCAATGGCCTTTTTTGTGAAATATAAAAAATCTATTATAGGATTTATTTTTTACTTTTTCTTCATAAGCCTGGTTTTCCTACCCAATTCCATTAACAGTAAAGTTATAGTCGCACTAGCGATTATCTCTCTTTTATCCATTGATTTTAATGCCCTGAAAAGGAGCGCAAGGAATAATTATCCCATTTTGCTGGTTTTTTTATGGTTGTCTTTTAGTTTGTCATATTCTTCGGACATTCTTAATGGAATCAAGGAAATTGGAGGTTTTATAATTATCCCCATTTCTGTGCTGATTTTTAGCCAAGTAAAATTAGATCCAAAAACAGTCTACAGAATATTGTATTTCTTTGTTGGATGTATGTTTATTGCCGCTTTATACTCCCATAGTGTAAAGCTAGCTGATTTTTTTATAAATGGAGAGGCATCGTTTCGGAGCTTTTTTAACCTTCACTATTCCTATATGGAATTGGCCAAGACTATAAATTTACATCCTACGTACTATGCTTATTATTTGTTGACGGCAATTGCTATCTTATTGGATTTCTTTAAAAACAAAAGGAACAATTGGGCAATAGCACTTGCTGTTTTTTTGATAGTCTATTTTTCATTCTTTATTGTCCATCTCTCTTCAAGGATAGGCATTGTCGGGCTTTATTTGATGCTTATGTGTTTTTTTATGTCCTACTTCTTCAATGGTGGATGTTCGCGAAAAATTAAAGGATTTCTAGGTCTTGGTCTGTTTCACTTCTTAATTGGATTTTTTGTTCTTAATGTTGGCACCACTAAATATCGTTTCCAGCATCTTTTTGGGTTTAGTTACTACGATGGTTACACCGTTAATGATGGTGATCATAAAATAAGATTATGGTCCGCCGCATTGAAGTCAAACAAAAGTATTTTTTTTGGAAACGGTATTGGAGATGTCGGGCAGAGCCTCAACGAGCAATATCTTTTGGATGGATTGTCCAAACCACACCAAGAGAGCTATAATAGCCACAATCAATATATTGAATTTTATGTGGCTTCTGGTGCCATTGGTGTACTGCTTTTGTTGTACTGTTTTTACTTTTACGCAAAAAAGTTCTATGGCTCAGGAAAAATAACCATCGGATGGTATTTTATTGCGTTCACTTCTTTTCTTTGCTTAACTGAATGTATGTTTAACCGACATCATGGGCTGGTTTATTTTTGTGTTATGCTGGGCCTCTTTTTGGCTATTGGCGCAAATGACGCTGTTTCTGATCTAAAAGATGCCAACAATAACAATATAAAGAGAAAGCTAGTTTGATACATAAATGAGGTGGTTAAACCAATTACGGTAAAATAGACGATTACCAACACCTTGAATTTTTTGTTGTTATGGGTCTTGTTTATGTAAAAAAACAGCAGAAAAAACGGAATTGACATCCCCACTCCGTATTTGGTGAACAAGGTCATATAGATGTTGTCCATATAAACGTTGAAATCATCAATATTAGCCCGGTAAGTGAACCAGGGGATAAAAAATGTATCGCCTAAACCCTTTCCAATTAAATAATTGTACCATTCAAAGGATTCAAGTTTTATAAAAAAGGGAGAGAATCTTTTTTCCATTAGTTCGTGCACCAAGTTCTCTGGGCTGAACAGCGAGAATATGCGCTCTGTAAGCGCTTTATTGGTGTTTATAATCCCCACGAAGAGGATGCCGATGCCAAAGAGCAGCATCAGAAGGCGCCCAAAAAAAAGCTTGACATTGCCAATTTCCAATATTAAACTCACAACAAAAATTATGGCGATGATCACAAAAAAAGTACGGTTCCCTGTTAAAAAGATTGGAGTTAGAATTAAAATAAGTTCTTTGGAGGTGATTTTCTCTTTAGATGCCATTTTAGCGATAAAGTAAAAAATTGCAAAAAAACATCCCATCGACATATAACGAACATCCGTTTCTGCATAAAAGGGGTCATCCGTGGCAAACTGTAATAGGTTGGTAAACTTTAATAGTAAAAAGAAAAAAATGGTGGTAAAAAAATTAAACTGAAGTAAATTTTGCGCAAACTTACCGTTCCAATCCAATTGTTTGTTGTCTATAAGGTTAAGAATTATTAGACTCGAGAGAATGAGGGCAGGTGGCTTTAAATCCTTTAAAATATTTATCGCCAAATTATTTCCTTTACTTTCCAAAAACCCCCAAGGCAGGTAGAAAGACACAAAGAGCAGTGTAATTGCCCCCAAAAGAAAAATTATTTTGGGCAAAGTCTTTTTCTGGATTGATTTTAGCACAAAGAATAAAATGGGCGCGACAACAAGCCCATAGTAAACACTGATTTGGAACTTTGTATGCAATAAAACAAATGCTGATGTAAAAGGTAGCAGAACGGTCCAAAAAACAAAGGGCCTTATGTTTTGGGTATTCCAAAAATGTACGCCCAAGTAGATGTAAAAGAGAAGAAGACAAGAAAAGATCAAGATGTCCATTGCGCTAGTTAAAAGAAGGCTTTATTATTGCCCAAATATATTCTTTAAAGTTTGCTCCGGTCATCTTATGGACAAGTAGTTTCCAACTTGGGTAAAAGAGAATTGCCATTGCAATACACATGGACCACGCCACTGCCTCTATCCCAGTCCTTGACCCCACATAGATAAATATTGGTAAAATAAATAACGTAGTTAAGTTCCAATAAAATTCCAGATCTGTTCTGCCAGTAGCTATCACCAAACTTCCAATAGGATTTCCAATAGATCTAAAAATCATATAGATAGATAAAATTCTGACTAAGATTACAATTTCGTCAAAACCGCTTCCGTAGAATATGGAAACAATAAATGGCGCAAAACATAATGTTCCTAGATATACAAGTACATTTGCCTTGGCCACGATACCAACAAGCTTTAAATAGCTATTTTTCAATAGCCCTATATCTGATTGGAACCTTGCCAACGTTGGAGAAGCAACTTTCATTATAATGGGATTTAAAATTTGGGTGGGCCTAAAGACCAATTGCTTGGCCAAACTGTACCCTCCCAAGATATCCTGACTAAAGAATTTTCCTATAATGAGAATGTCCATATCCCTATTAAAGTAGTTTATAATTTGCCCACCCACTTGATACATCCCTATTGCAAGAAAAGGCTTGGTCTCCTTAAATGCAAACCTAAGTCCAAGTCCATATTTTTGGATTCCGTGAAAAAAGTATAGAACATTTTGAACAATGTACTGTAAAAGGGCAGAATAAACCAACGATAAAACTCCAAAACCCTTTATTGCCAAATAAACGGCACTTGACAAGGAAATTACCGCAGCAATAATCTCAAAGATGGTGATGTGTTTAAATAAGAGATGTTTTGCCTCAATGGTTTTGAAAATTCTTCCAAGGGCAGAAATAATTACGTTGAGCCCCAACAAACGAATCAGTAACGTTAATTCAGGCTCTTCATAAAAACCAGCGACCAATGGAGAAATTGACCACAATATGCCATAAAGGAGCACACTGAACATTACATTTAACCAATATAAACTGGCATATTCCTTTTTACTTATTTTTTGTTTGTGAAGAATGGCAGAAGTAAGCCCCATGTCATTGAAAAGGTTCATGAAACCCATAAAAAAAGCCACCAAAGCCATTAAACCAAAGTCTGCTTTATCCAAAAATCTGGCTAAAATCGCTATTTTCAACAAGGCTGCCACTGCAATTGCTATGGTGCCAATAGTAGTCCATTTAACTCCAGAAACTACTTGTTTTTTTATATCACTCAATTAAAATTGCCTCTATTTCTTTTTGGATTCTATCCCTCACAGCACCATAGGAATATAATTTATGGATCAAAGCTAGGTTATGCTGTTGTTCATATTGGTGCAAAGGGTTCAATGCTGTCGTTTTTTGAAAGTCTTTCTGAATGGAATAGACCTTGAACCCTTCTCTTTTTAAACAAGCCAAAATGGTGTTCTCTTCTCTCAAGAACACCTTGCAACCTGCCGCAATGGCCATCATAATTGTATTAAAGGCCTGTTGCCTGGTGTGGTTCATCAATAAAACGGCACAGCTCCGAACAATTTCATAATAGGCCTCTAGGCTCATAAAATTCAGCAAAGGCGCCGCTTTCTTTCCAAAAGAACTCTTCGCTCTTGAGAGCACCATTTCCCTATACCTTGAATCGCCATAACTTAATGGGACATACAATTTTTTACCAGACAGATCTTTGTCCAAGAGAAGTTCAAAAGCGTCAAAAT
>CAKZLG010000047.1 GCA_937125035.1 uncultured Maribacter sp.
TCATCCGGAATGAACTCTTGTCTTCCATCGCCCGGATAAAAAGTCATTTCTCCGAAGTAAATGGCACCGTCCACATTAAATAAATCTACCCGTACAAATGGAAAATTGTCTGCCAACTTTTCGGCCAATTTCCCCATTTTGTGAAAATTAGGTGGTTCTGGTACTGAGTCATCGTACAATGGAACACTTCCTTTGCAAAAGGGAAGTGGTGTCCAGGACATATCAAGAAATAATCTACGATGTTTTTCCCCACGGTCAATATCTATCTGAACCATCATTGGTTTGCCGTGAAAACAATAGAATTTATAATCGTCCAGTACGGTCTTACCACTTGCTTCCAAATAGTGTTCCAATAAAATACGGGGTGGAATATCCTTATATGCCCATTCCATGCCGCCCCTATAGTATTGGTTTTTGGACAGCCATTTTCTGAATTTTAGGCGGGCTTTAAATTCATTTAATTTGCTCTTGTCCTTAACAATTAAATTAAAATTACAGCCATGAGTGGCCTTGGCCACAAACCTTTGGGGCAATGATCTGAAATCAATACTGCCTACATCACTGGTAATTTGAATCACGTGGTTTAAATAATGTTCCCCTATTTTGTCTTTGACATATTGGCGAACGGCATATTTATCCACAAGTTCGTTCAAGATTCTAGGTCTGTAGAATACTTTCAGCCACTGAATTTTCTCATTGAATTCTTTGGGTGCATCAAGATTTAAATTTTTGCCGGTGTAGTATTCATAGTAGACCTTCACAAAATATTTTTGCGGCAAAAATTTGCACTTTTTAAGGATGCCCAAATACAGCTTTCTAAGCATGTTGGTTCTGAAATGATGAAAAACAAAGATATATGATAAGACTTTCATATTTTTGGCGGAATGAATCTTCCACAAAAAGAAATACCTAAGATATCCATCATTGTAAGCACTTACAATGCGGAAGAGTGGCTAGAGAAGGTCCTTTGGGGCTTTCATTGGCAGACCTATAAAAATTTTGAGGTGGTTATAGCAGATGATGGTTCTGGGCCAAAAACCAAGGATTTGATAGCATGCTACAAAGAAAAGGTATGTTATGATCTTTTACATGTTTGGCAAGAAGATGACGGTTTTCAAAAATCACGTATCTTAAATAAATCGGTGGAAGCTTGTAGGGCCCCATATATCATTATGACCGATGGGGATTGCATACCCAGAAAGGATTTTGTGTTGGTACACCATTTGAACAAAGAAGTGGGCTATTTTATTTCAGGCGGGTATTATATGCTGCCCATGAACATCTCCAAACGTATAACCCTAGAGGATATTGAGCAGCAGCGCTGTTTCAATATCAATTGGTTGAAAGAGATGGGCATACCCAATACTTTTAAGAACAACAAGCTCACGGCCAAGGGCTTTATTTCCAAACTACTGAACACCTTCACTCCCACCAATGCCAGTTGGAACGGCCATAACTCTTCTGGCTGGAAGAAGGATATTTTGAACGTTAATGGTTTTGATGAACGTATGCAATATGGAGGGCAGGACCGCGAATTGGGGGAAAGGCTTTTCAATTTTGGCCTTAAGTCAAAACAGTTGCGGTATAGCGCGGTTTGTGTGCACCTTGATCACAAAAGGGGGTATAAAACACCAGAATCCATTGCAAAGAACCGGAATATTAGAAAGGAGACCAGAAGGAATAAAAGTGTATGGACACACTACGGCATTACCAAATAATAGGTGAGTGCATTTTTCTTTTCCAGTTGCTGTAGTTCCCTGTAGCGTTCATAAACGCTAAGGGCGTTCAAATAACAGACATTGATGCCTCTTTTGCCGTCCAAAAACCCGAGCCTGATGACATAGTGGTTTACAAACTTCCAGAAGGGTTTTAGAACCAACAAGCAGTAAAAAAACCTCTTTTCCTTATAAAAGGACTCTAAGGCCTTTAGCCGCCCGTAATGCAGCATTTTGGCTTTATAATCGCCATAATCCTTGTAGCAATAATGGATTAGCTTTTCATTCAGTATGCCAGAAGTGCCATTGACCTCTAGCGTCTCATGGACCAATTTGGCATCGGTAAACTTCACCTTACTCTTTTTGAACAACCTGTGGTTTTTATCGGTTTGCCAACCGCTGAACCGCAATCTTTGGTTTTGATACATAAAAGAACGATAGAACCAATACGCCTCTTGGGCGGCTGGGTCGTTGATAGTAGTAACAATCTCTTCTTTTAGGGGATTAGGAACCACTTCATCTGCATCCAAGAACAAGACCCAATCGTGCGTGGCTTGTTTCAAGGCAAATGATTTTTGGGCGGTGAAATTTTCAAAAGGATGTTGAAGGACCTTGACCCTGGGGTGGGCCAATAAAAATTCATAAGTGCCATCCGTACTGTAACTGTCCACCACAATGATCTCATCGGCAAAGTCCACAGAAGCAATACAGTTCTCAATATAACCTACTTCGTTGTAGGTAATGATTACGGCGCTTAGTCTTTCTTTATTGGTCGTCATAAGTAAAATTAATGAAGGTCCTAAAATCGTCTAACAAAGCTATAACTTAAAAAAAACCAAAAAAGTATGTTACCG
>CAKZLG010000048.1 GCA_937125035.1 uncultured Maribacter sp.
GAGACCAAGGAACGGGTCAAAGGAAAATATACCGTGCTGCTCTTTGGTGGCAAGGGCTTTCAACAATATGTCATTCTTACTTGGTTGGATGATGACCCTTATGCCCAAGAAATAGTAGATCGCATATTAACCACCATAGAGGTAAAAACAGAGGTGTAGATGTTGGAGAACGTTTCATACGCAAACCCCAATTTTTTCTGGCTGTTCTTGGCACTGCCTCTGGCCATACTATGGTATATCCTAAAGCAGAAGGAACAGAACGCCACGTTGCGCATTCCCAGTATTCAAGGCTTTACCCATAAGAGCCTCCTTCCCAACTTAAAACATGTGCTTTTCGGCCTTCGCCTCCTGGCCCTCAGCGCCATTATCATGGCGCTGGCCAGACCGCAGACGGAAGATATCTCCACACGGACCAAGACCACCAAGGGCATAGATATTGTCATTGCCATAGATGTATCCTCCAGTATGTTGGCCAGGGATCTTAAGCCCAATAGGCTGTCTGCCCTTAAGGAAGTGGCGGCAGACTTTATTAAAAAACGACCCAACGACCGTATTGGCCTTGTGGTCTATGCCGGTGAGGGCTATACCAAGACCCCCATCACCACAGACAAGACCATAGTATTGAATGCGCTCAGGGAAATTACTTACGGCCAGTTGGAAGATGGCACCGCGATCGGTATGGGCCTGGCAACCTCCGTAAACCGCTTAAAGGAAAGTGAGGCCAAGAGCAAGATCATCATCCTCTTAACGGATGGGGTGAACAATTCCGGTTTCATAGAGCCCCAAACGGCAGCGGACCTGGCCATAGAGTTTGGCATAAAGACCTATACCATAGGGCTGGGCACCAATGGCAACGCCCTAACGCCCATTTCCTATAACGCCGATGGTTCCTTTCGTTATGGTATGCGGCAGGTGGAAATAGACGAGGCCCTGCTCCAAGATATTGCCAAGCTTACGGGGGGCACGTATTTTAGGGCCACGGACAATGAAAGCTTGGAAGCTATTTACGACGAGATCAACAAATTGGAAAAAACAGAGATCGAGGAGTTCAAATATTACAGGTACGAGGAAAAATTCAGACCTTGGATTATCCTGGCGGGTGCCCTCTTGATTTTGGAATGGATTTTGAGAAACACCTTGTTCCGCAGTTTTGTTTAAAGTATGGTACAGTTAGACGATAAAACATATTTCTATCTCTTGTTCATCATCCCCGTGCTGGTGCTGCTCTATGTGGCCGTACTGTTCTGGAAACGGCGCACGCAACAAAAATTCGCGGATACCCAGCTCATGCAACGGTTGGCCCCGGACCGATCCAAATACAAGGGCACGTTAAAGCTCCTTTTTTTCATTTTGGGCATCACTATGTTGATATTGGGATTGGTCAACCCCAAAATTGGCAGCGAACTGGAAACCGTTAAGAGGGAAGGTGTGGATATTGTCTTTGCCGTGGACGTTTCCAAAAGCATGTTGGCCGAGGACATTGCCCCCAACAGGTTGGAAAAGGCGAAACGGCTGGTCTCTGAAATCATCAACCAATTGGCCAGTGACCGCATTGGCATCATTGCCTATGCTGGGCAAGCCTACCCCCAGTTGCCCATAACCACAGATTACGGGGCGGCAAAAATGTTCCTGCAGAGCATGAATACAGATATGCTCACTTCACAAGGCACCGCCATCAATGAAGCCATAGATTTGGCCAGCACCTATTATGACGATGAGGAACAGACCAACCGGGTGCTCTTCATCATCTCAGATGGGGAAGACCACGCTGAGGGGACCACACTTTCCGCTGTAGAGGAAGCCGTGGAAAAAGGCATCCTTATCTATACCATAGGTGTGGGCCAAGCCAAAGGGGCACCCATTCCCATTAAGAGAAACGGCATTGTGGAAAGCCTAAAAAGAGATGCACAAGGGGAAGTGGTCATCACCAAGCTAAATGAGGAAGTACTGCTGGAAATTGCAGATGAAGGCAATGGTTCCTATATTGATGGTGCCAATACGGAGACCGCTGTAGAAATCATAAAAGAAGAACTCTTGCAAATGGATAAGAAGGAGTTTGAGGCCAAACAGTTTGCAGAGTACAAAGACCAGTTCCAATGGTTTCTGGCCGGTGGCTTTTTACTGCTGTTCATGGAACTGTTTGTTTTGGACAGGAAAACGAAATGGCTGAAAAAATTAAATTTGTTCAACGAAAAACAAGTGGAATAAAATGTTACAAAGATGGTTTATCATACTCTTTTTAGGTGGTGCGCTCCTTGGTAATGCACAACAGGAAGAACTTGAGCAAATGAAAGAAGATCTAACGACCTCTAAGAATTTGACATGGGAGGGCAACCAGAATCTTTCTGAAAATAATTTCGTGGCCGCCGAGGTAGACTATAGAAAGGCCATTGCCAAAAGCCCTGAAAATGCAGCGGCGCCCTATAATCTTGGCAATGCCTACTACAACAAAGAAACTTTCAGTGAAGCCTTTGGCCGGTTCAAGGAAGCTGGTGAACGCGCCAGCTCAAAGCCAGAAAAACACAAGGCCTACCACAACATGGGCAATGTTTTTATGAAAAGGAAGGATTACGCAAAAGCCGTGGAAGCCTATAAGGAAGCCTTGCGCAACGACCCCAATGATGAGGAGACCCGCTACAATCTTGCTTTGGCCAAAGAGCTTCTAAAAAAGGATGAAGAGAACAAAGATCAGAACCAGGATCAACAGGACGACCAAGACAAGAAAGACGACCAAGATCAAAAGGACCAGAACAACGACCAAAACAAGGACGGGGAAAACGAGGATAAGGGCGACCAAGATCAAGATCAAAAGGAAGATGGGGACCAAGGTGATGACAAGGAGCAGGAAAAGGAGGAGAACAAGGAAGGTGACGGAGATGAAAAAAAAGAGCAGAACAAAAAGCCCCAAGAAGGTGAAGGAGAGGAACAACAACCCCCTAGGCCCAATCAATTGTCCAAACAGCAAATAGAGAACCTATTACGGGCCATGCAAAATGCTGAAAAACAGGTACAGGAAAAAATTGACGCCAAAAAGGTAAAGGGCGCCAAGGTAAAAAATGAAAAAGATTGGTAATGTGCAGCCTGCCCAAAAGATACGCCATATTGCTTTTCTCGCTATTCTTAGCGGTATCCGGTATTGCCCAAGATGAGGATGCCGTTACCTTTGAGGTGCAATTGAGCAAATCCAAATTGGGCCTTAACGAGCGGCTAAGGGTAGATTTCAGTATGAACAAGGACGGGGATAATTTCAATCCGCCGGACTTTAATGGCTTTAAGGTGCTCATGGGCCCTTCCCAGAGCATCAGTTCCTCTTGGATCAATGGGGTTCGGAGTTATTCCAAGACCTATTCCTACACCCTGTCTCCTACAGCACAGGGCAAATTTCAAATAGGGCAGGCCTCCATTGTCATAGCGGGCAACACCTATAAATCCTTGGTCAAGGATGTTGAGGTCACCGCCGCTGTTGACAAACCCAGTGACCAAATGACCGCAGACGATGTGGCCGACGAAAACCTTCACCTAGTGGCCGAGGTATCCAAGACCAACCCTTACCTTAACGAGGCGGTGAGCGTGGTATACAAATTGTACGTAAGCCCGCAGATCAGGGTGTCCAACTTTGTGCCCGTGGACAACCCCAAGTACAACAATTTCTGGAGCCAGGATATTAAGGTAAGTGCCCTGAGTGCGCAGAACGGCACCTACAAGGGCAAGCCTTATCTGTATGTGGTATTGAAACGCGTAGTGCTCTATCCCCAAAAATCGGGCGCCTTGGAAATAGAGCCCTATACCATAGATGTTTCCGTGGATGTGCCCACCAACAAAAGGGATTTCTTCGGAGGCCGTGTGTATGCCCAAACCAATAAGAGGGTGTCAGCCGGTAAACGCATCATCAACGTCAAATCCCTTCCCTTGGCCAACCAACCGGCCAATTTCAGTGGTGCCGTAGGGGAGTTTGATTTTTCCCTTACCACTTCCAAGACCAGCTTAAATGCTTCAGAAAGCCTACAGGCGGTGGTAGCGGTAAGTGGTAAGGGCAACCTAAAACTGTTTAAACTACCCGAGCCCGAAATTCCCAGTGCCCTTGAGGTATATGACCCTGAGTTCACGGAGAACGTACGCACCAACTTGGCGGGTATGCAGGGTAAGGTGAGCAACGATTACACCATAGTACCTTCCTTCAAGGGCAAATACCCCATCCCCTCCATAGATTTCAGTTATTTCAATCCAAAAACCGAACGTTATATCACCGTAAATTCAGATGAGATCGTCATTAATGTCCTGGAGGGTCCCAGCTCCGGTGCAGTGGCAGGGACCACGGCCCCAAACAGCAATAAGCAGGAGGTAATGACCACGGGCAGCCAATTCAGCTTTATTAAATTGGATCCCGGGCTAGCCCCCAAGACCATAGACCACTTTTTTGGATCCACCCGCTTTTATTTTTGGCTATTGGGCCCTCTTCTGTGCATTCCCTTGGCCATCTTATTTAGGAAAAAGAGGGCGGAAATTGCAAGTGATGTGGTAGGCAATAAAGTGAAACGGGCCAATAGACTGGCAAAAAAGTATTTATCCAAAGCAAGAAAGGAGCTAGGCAATAAGGATTTATTCTACGTAGCCCTGGAAAAGGCCCTGCACAATTACCTCAAAGCTAAACTGAAAATTGAGACCTCTGAGTTCAGCAAGGATAAAATCGCAGCTCTTTTAAGGGATAGGTCCGTTAGAGATGAGACCATAGAAGGATTTTTGAAGCTCTTGCAAAACTGTGAAGCGGCGCGGTACAGTCCGTTTTCAGAGGTTCAGATGCAACAAGATTATGATACGGCCAGCGAAACAATATCACAAATGGATAAACAGTTGTAATATGGGCAAATTGGTTTACATTGGATGTTTTTTATTGTTCTCCCTCACGGGTCATGGCCAAAATGAGGCCCTTTTCCATAAAGCCACAGAGGCCTACAATAAAGGGGCCTATGACGAAGCCATAGCCAATTATCTAGACATACTTGATAATGGGCAGCACTCGGCGTCCGTTTATTTTAATCTGGGAAATGCCCATTATAAGCGCAATGAAATTGCATCAAGCATCTACTATTATGAAAAAGCACTGCTTTTGGATCCAAATGATGCGGAAATACGGAATAATTTGGGCTATGCCCAGAACATGACCTTAGATGCCATAGATCCTTTGCCGGAGACCGGTCTGGCCAAACTCTATGGTAACATCACCAATATCATGACCTTTGATCAGTGGGCCGTTTTGGCCGTGGTTTGCATCCTTGTGTTCGTGTTGTTATATATATTATTCGCCTATGCTACCTATTCCTCGCGCAAAAGATGGGCCTTCATCACTAGCTTGATGGTGCTTTTTATGGGTGTTCTTTCCGTGATTTTCGCCTACGTGCAGTACCGCGATTTTAAAGCGGACCAACCCGCCATCATCTTTGCGGATGAGATCACCATACGATCAGAACCCAATACCAATAGTGAAGAGGTGTTTTCCTTACATGCAGGCACCAAAGTGAACCTATTGGATGAACTCAATGACTGGCATAAGATACGTATTGCCAACGGACAGATCGGATGGGTGCCCGCGGCAGAGGTAAAAGCCATAAAAGACTTTTAAATTCTCGTTCTGACATTTAAAAGTAGCGTCATCCTATGGCAAGGTCGGGCTAGGGCATGTATTTTTTCCCCTGGGAATGCACAAAACCCGGAAAAAAGGGATTTCATTGCTCAAAAAATGCATTGCTGACCCTGTAGAATATCCGCTGAACAGGGGTGGTCAACATCTAGGAGATTCCCCTGTTGCACCTTGGCGTGGTGCATTTGATGCACTGTTATCAGGTAAAGAGAATGGGAGACACTAAAAGGTCCGATTTTAAGAGCCTTGTAGGACCATGACAATTTGAACATCCCCTATCGTTGTAATGTTAATAGTGGTATCTTTCCCTTAATTGATAGCTTTACCTTATGAAACCATTTTTCTCCCATTTTAGAGGGGATTTTTTTGGAGGCCTCACAGCCGGTATCGTGGCCCTTCCGTTGGCGCTCGCCTTTGGGGTAAGTTCTGGCCTTGGACCCAGTGCAGGGCTGTGTGGGGCCATATTCGTCGGTTTTTTTGCCGCCTTGTTCGGGGGCACCAATACCCAAATATCCGGCCCTACGGCACCTATGACCGCTGTGAGCATGGTGCTCATTGCCGGGATGGTCTCTATGAACGATGGCGATGTGGAAAAAGCACTACCGGGCATACTCAGTGTTTTTATATTGGCAGGTCTCTTCCAAGTAGGTTTGGGACTATTGGGGCTTGGAAAGTACATTAGGTACATTCCCTATCCTGTGGTTTCCGGTTTTATGACCGCTATAGGCCTTATCATCATCATAACCCAAATGCTGCCCGCTCTGGGCTACTACCCAGAACAAAATATGTCCTATGTGGATACCTACAGACCAAAGGCCAAGGAATTGCTGTCGCAGCACCTTTTGGAGAAAAAGGCAGACGAGGGCTTATTGATCTCAGAGCATCTTGAGGAGACCTTAAGGGAACTTCATACCCTATCCGAAAACGATGTTTTGCAACAAGCGCAACAACTGGCAAGTGCTTCCACCTCTGGGGTCATAGGGGCTTTAAAGGCGCTTCCCGAGGCTTTTAAGAACATCAATGTAATGGAGTTGGCCCTATCCTTGGCCACCATTCTCATTATCTTCGGCTTCAGGAAGATCACCAAGACCGTCCCCAGTACCCTAGTGGGCCTGTTGCTCGTATCCGCCACTGCCCATGGCTTTGGCCTTGAATATAGGACCATAGCCCAAATACCAGAGGGCCTTCCGTTGCCTAAATTGGAGATATTCACCCAGTTCAACATGGCTGCCATGACCCCTTACATTTTCACCGCACTGACCTTAGCCTTACTGGGCGCCATAGACTCCCTCTTGACCTCAGTAGTGGCAGATAATATGACCAAGACCAAGCACAACCCAAATAAAGAGCTCTTGGGCCAAGGGATAGGAAATGTAATGTCTGCCCTATTTGCGGGCCTTCCTGGGGCAGGGGCCACTATACGCACAGTGGTGAACATCAACTCTGGCGGAAGGACTAGATTAAGCGGTATGATTGCCGGTGTGCTTTTGCTGTTGATATTGCTCACCTTAGGACCGGTAGCCTCAAAAATCCCAGCGGCGGTACTGGCCGGTATCCTGATTACTGTAGGTATTGGAGTAATGGATTACAAAGGTCTCCGGGCCATTCCCAGTCTGCCCAAGGATATCCGATGGGGTCCCTTACGGGCCAGCTCAGAAGTCATTATCATGCTCACCGTGGTGATTCTTTCCACCTTTTGGGACTTGATCTATGCCGTAGGAATCGGCCTGGTCATAGCCTCCCTGATGTTCATGAAAAAAATGGGCGATCTTACCGCTGAAGGTTTCAAACTATCCCCTTTGAACCAAGAAAATCATGGACCACATGAGAACCATTTACCAAAGACCCTGCAAGCAGAGGTATTCGTTAAGCATTTAAAGGGGCCATTATTCTTTGGCTCCACCAGTGAGTTTCAAAAAATGGCGGCCCAAATCCCCCCTACGGCCCATACGATCATTATTGAATGTGGTCTTATGGATTATATGGACCAGTCTGGGCTATATGCTTTAGAGGATGTGCTGATCGAACTGAGAAGGGCCCAGACCAACGTACTGTTTGTGGATCTGTTGAAACAGCCCCGTTACATGATGGAAAGAGTGGATATGATCCCAGACCTTATTCCTGAAGCACATGTTTTTGCAACCTTTGGAACCTGTATGAAATGGGTGGAGGCAAATACAAAGGACACTGTCTAAAAGCAAGGAATCTGCCCAAATTACCATAAACATGGAGGGCCTCATCTTGAAATATCTTAAATTTGCCGCTCATTAGCACCTTCACCAATGATTGAAACAATAAAGGACCATATAAGGGAAGTACAAGGATTTACAGCAGATTCCGCAGATGCCGTGGAACACTTCAGAATTAAATACTTGGGTAAAAAAGGGGTGTTGAACGACTTCTTTTCGGCCTTTAAGGATGTGCCCAATGAAGAAAAAAAGGAGTATGGCAAGGTCTTGAACCAATTGAAGCAATCCGCATCGGAAAAGGTGAAGGAACTCAGCGCCAAATTGGATGAACCCAAGGACCAAAATGGGCATTACGGTGATATCACCAGACCCGGGGAACCCATCTTGTTAGGGGCCCGTCATCCGATATCCATTGTAAAGAACAAGATCATTGACATTTTCTCAAGAATTGGCTTTAATGTGTCCGAAGGCCCAGAGATCGAAGATGATTGGCACAACTTTACCGCATTGAACCTACCGGAATACCATCCGGCCAGAGACATGCAGGACACCTTCTTTGTGCAGACCGATCCAGATGTGCTCTTGCGGACCCATACCTCATCGGTACAAGTTCGTTACATGGAGAACAATAAGCCGCCCATAAGAACCATATCGCCGGGCCGGGTGTACCGCAACGAGGCCATTTCTGCCCGCTCGCACTGTTTTTTCCACCAAGTGGAGGGGCTTTACGTGGATAAGAACGTTTCCTTTTCCGATCTAAAGCAGACCTTGCAGTACTTTACGTCTGAAATGTTCGGAAAATCCAAGATACGGTTACGCCCCTCCTATTTCCCCTTTACGGAACCCAGTGCGGAGGTTGACGTATATTGGGGCTTGGAGACCGAAACCGATTATAAGATGACCAAAGGAACGGGCTGGCTGGAAATCATGGGCTGTGGTATGGTGGACCCTAATGTGTTGAAAAACTGCGGTATAGACCCTGAGACGTACTCGGGCTTTGCATTTGGTATGGGCATTGACCGTATCACCCTCCTCCTACATCAAATTTCAGATATCCGCCTGCTCAGCGAAAACGATGTGCGTTTCTTGGAACAGTTCAAAAGCGCTCTATAAGAATATAATAGCATTACTTTCATATTCGATAGTTAAACTTTAAGATAAATATAACATACTTTTAATTTAGCCATTTTGATTATCAATTTGTAGTGTTTAAATTAGGACCTTCTTAACAAACACTATCATTATGAAAAAGATTGACAAAGTCATCGTTCAAGGTGACAACGATGACACCATTACCCTTAAACCGCTCATTGAACATATTCTAACGGCGGAAGAACAAGCCCAATTAACCCCAGAAGAGGTTATAAACAGTCTCAAAGAAGGCAACCAACGGTATGCCACGAACGATCTAACGGCCCGTGATCATACTGAACAGATCAGAAAAGCCGCCAACGGCCAGTTCCCCAAGGCCGTAGTTCTATCCTGTGTGGATAGTAGGGTGCCCGTAGAGGATGTATTTGATAAGGGGATCGGTGATGTCTTTGTGGCAAGGGTGGCCGGCAACTTTGTTAATGAGGACATCTTGGGCAGTATGGAGTTTGGTTGTAAAGTCTCCGGGGCCAAGGTCATTCTGGTATTGGGACATGAGCATTGCGGTGCGGTCAAGGCAGCCATTGGCGATGTGAAGCTTGGAAACATCACGGCCATGTTGGAAAAAATCACCCCCGTGGTGGCCCAAACCGACTACAAGGGCAATAGAACGGCAGACAATCCTGAATTTGTTCACATGGTCTGCATCAACAACGTACTGGCCACCATGAACCAAATACGGGAGAAAAGCCCCATTTTGGAAGAAATGGAGAAAAAAGGTGAAATAAACATCATAGGTGGTGTCTATGACATGGATACCGGTTTGGTCGATTTTTTATGACAATCCTCTATCCCTTAACCAATTAAACCACACCCATGTCAAAACCTTTCTACGATTTCAACAATTTTAAAGGAGATATTACCGGCGGCCTTGTTGCGGGGGTCGTGGCCCTCCCCTTGGCCCTTGCCTTTGGAGTACAATCCGGTCTCGGGGCCATCGCTGGCCTTTATGGGGCCATTGCCGTTGGTATTTTAGCCGCTCTTTTTGGAGGAACCACTACCCAGGCCAGTGGCCCTACCGGGCCTATGACCGTGGTTTCCGCCGCCCTGGTGGCAAGTGCCATAGACGTTGCCGGAAGCCTGGAACAGGCCATGGGGATCATCCTGTTGAGCTTTCTGGTGGGCGGGGCGCTCCAGATTGTATTTGGACTCATCAATATTGCAGGATACATTAAATATTTTCCCTACCCGGTCATATCCGGTTTCATGAGCGGTGTGGGCCTGATCATCATCATCCTACAGATTTTCCCCTTTGTAGGGCTGGATTCTGCGAAGTCCACCCTCAAGGTCATGGCCGATCTTCCGCGCCTATTTAGCGACCTCAATTGGCAGGCCTTGGTCCTAGGGCTCATGACCGTGGCCATATATTACCTTTTTCCAAAAATCACGAAGGCCATTCCCAGTGCTCTGGTGGCGTTGATATTGGTTTCCATTTTTGCTTATTTTATACAATGGAACGTACCCATAATCGGGGAAATCCCCTCAGGTCTGCCATCACTGCAACTGAATGGTCTCTTTTCTGTGGACAGCAGTGCCTATTTCATGGTATTGGAATACGGTATGGTCTTGGCCGTTTTGGGCTCCATTGATTCCCTGCTCACATCGGTCATTGCGGACAATATGACCAAGACCAAGCACAATAGCAATCGGGAACTGATCGGGCAGGGAATAGGGAACATGGTGGCGGCGCTGATTGGGGGCATCCCTGGTGCCGGGGCCACAAAAGGTACCGTGGTGAACATCAATGCCGGGGGCAGGACCCGGTTGTCCGGCGCCTTGCACGGAGCCTTTCTATTGGCGGTTCTCCTTGGCCTTAGTTCTCTGGCGGCCTATATTCCCTTGGCCGTATTGGCCGGTATCCTTATCCCCATAGGCTTTAAAATCGTGGACATCAAAGGACTACGGCATTTAAAGGTGATTCCCAAAGCCGACGCTCTGGTCTTGATTCTCGTCTTGCTATGGACCACCTTCGGCAGCCTGATCCAAGCGGTGGGCATCGGCGTGACGTTGGCCGCGCTCTTGTTCATGAAAAAAGCAAGTGATATTGGTGAAGCGGGTATGCAGGTAGGTACCTTGGCCGGTTTCAACGGGGAAAAACCATGGAAGGATGAAATTGAGTTCCACGAGAAGTTCAGGGACCAGATTTATATCAAGCATCTCTACGGACCCCTATTTTTTGGGTTTACATCCCACTTTCAAGAACAACTGAAACAAATTGGCAATGATGTGAAAATTTTGATCATCCGTATGGACCGCGTCCCCTACGTGGACCAATCTGGTATCTATGCCCTAGAGAATGCCATTTTGGATCTGGCATTAAAAGATGTTAAAGTGGTCTTTACCGGCCTGCAAGAGCAACCTAGGGATCTTTTAGCCTCGATAGATATTATTCCCGATCTTGTGCCTGACACACAGGTGTTCCCGAACATTGAAAAAAGTTTTGAATGGGTATCCAAGACGTTGAAAATAGGATGACCTCCCATTGCCTTGTCCGCCTCTAGCCGCTATGAAAAAGGATATTGAAATACCCCGATCACAAAACGTTCATATGGCATTGGTGCCCGAAGGAACCTCGGAAGGAAAATCAAAAGAATGGTATGCCTTTCTGCTGAACGAAGGCAAAACGCCCATAGAAACTGTGTTGATCGTCTCAGAAGGATATGATGAGTCCAGGAAAACTTCCAGAATGCGCCATTCCATCAGTGTGCTTCCCGCAAATTCCTATGCCAAAATAGAATTGGTACAGGAGGACGTACTGGCTCTGAACAATGTGTTCTTCGTAACCTATTTTGCTGATAACAAGCTTTATGAAAAAAGATTCCTGTTCAGCCGTGAGTGTCTTTCCCCTCCTCAGTTGGTCTTGGTTCCACTCCTAAAAAAGGATGGGATTTTCGTAAAATAACCCTAATTTTTACTGTTATTTTTGAAACATCTGTAACTTATCGTGTTAAAATATACATATTACCGAATTTAAGCATGTGATTTTTGAGGTATTACAATAGGTTTTTCTTGGGTTAGCGGGTAACTTACTATCGCTTATAATTTAAAAACCATCACTCATGAAATCCGAATACCTGAACCGCAGATCTTGGCTAAAAAAAGGAATCCTAACCGCAGGTGGCGTAATGGCCGCTCCGTATCTTGGGTTCGCGGAGACCAAAGGCACACCAATGACCTTAAATGCCCAAGGCAACGCCGTATACAGTCCTTTCTTTACTGAATACTTCCCAAGCAACTTTAGGGAATTTCCTGTGCTTTCCGCAAAATTGAATGCCAATGAAAACCCTTATGGTCCATCACCCATGGCCCTTGAAGCCCTCACCAAGAGCGCTTCTGGCGGAAATAGATATGCTTGGAAAGAACTATATGAGCTGGTGGACGACATTGCTGCCCTAGAAGGTGTTCAACCAGAAAATATCATGATGGGGCCCGGATCTTCCGATCTTTTGGAAAAAACGGCCATGGTACTCTTTATGAACGGAGGTAATGTGGTATCTGCGGATCCCGCCTATATGTCTTTGATCAGGGTTGCCGAGGCCGCAGGTGGCACTTGGAAACCCGTGCCACTCAAAAAAGATTGGTCGCACGACTTGGCGGCCATGGAGGCCGCTGTGGACGAAGACACCAAATTGGTCTATATCTGCAACCCCAATAATCCCACGGGTACTATTACGGATGCCACGGAACTGCTGGATTTCTGTTCCAGAGTGTCTGAAAAAGTTCCGGTGTTCATTGATGAGGCCTATTTGGGATTTTTGGAAGATGGCGTGAAGCAAAGTATGGTGCATTTGATCAATGAAGGCAAGAACGTGATCGTGGCCAGAACTTTTTCAAAAATACATGGTATGGCCGGTCTACGTGTGGGCTATGCCGTGGCCCAAAAAGATACTTTGGATCAACTGCAGAACATAACACGGGCGGGCATGGGCATTTCCTATCCTTCCGTTTTCGCCGCAATAGCAGCTTTAAAGGATACTGAATTTTTGGATAAATCCAGGGCATTGAACAAGAGCTGCAGGGAATATGTGTACAGCAGCCTAGAGGATATGGGCATTGCATACGTGCCTTCCCATACCAGCTTTTTAATTTTCCCCATCGCCATGGAGGGGAAGGACTTCTTGGATAAAATGACCGCACAAAAGGTAGGGGTCAGGGCCTTTCAATTCAGGGACAAAAACTGGTGCAGAGTGAGCATGGGCACCATGGATGAAATGAAATTATTCGTAAATGCCCTCACAGAAGTACTGGCCTAATGGAAATCCCCTTTCAAAAAACAATTACCTTTCTGCTGTTCATAGCTATAGGGCTCCTTTTGAAGGTAAAGTTCACCAAAAAGGAGGAACTGGTTGGGATTAAGAAAATCATTTTAAATCTGGCTTTGCCAGCCACCATCTTTTTGGCGCTCATTGGTGTGAAAATAGATGTGGGCCTGCTGACCTTACCTTTCTTGGCCCTGTTCTTGAACGTGGCCCTTTTTATGACATTTCCCTATCTCTTGCCAATAATGGGCATTGCAAAAGGGAGTGCCAAATATAGAACGGCCCGGCTTTTGGTGCCTTCCCTGGCCCCAGGCCTTTCATGTTTTCCTTTTGTACTGGAATTTTTGGGGGAACCCTATTTAGCAAAGGCGGCCATGGCGGACTTGGGCAATAAGGTGTTCGTGCTGATCATCCTATATATGGTAGCCATGAACTGGCACAGCCTTTTGGAACCGAAAGCGGTATCCACAAAAACCTCCAAACTAAAATCATTGGTATTGGCAATGATTTCCGAACCCGTTAATATTTTTATAGTCATTGCCTTGATTTTGGTATTCTTGGGTATAAACTTGGGATCGTTGCCATTTTTCATACAAGATGGTCTTGGGCGCTTGAGCACATTAATGACACCACTTGTGCTTTTGTTCATAGGCCTTGCCGTGAAGATCAAGAGAAAACAATTAATGACTTTATTGTCCCTATTATTCTTAAGGGCCGGGGTAGTGACCCTGCTGAGCGCCGTTTTCGTGGTCATTAGCGGTATCACCGCCAATGATGTTCTTCTCTTATTGTGCTTTGGCCTCAGCGCCTGTAGTTTTTGGCCTTTTTCACATATTGCCGTAGTGGAGGCAAAAGAAGTGGATAGGAAGAAAAAACGGAAGACCTTCAACAGCACTTTTGCCATTAACATTTTGGCCCTGTCCTTTCCGCTATCCACTATCCTTATCTTGGCCGTATTATCTAGCGGAGGCACATTCACCACCGTTGTGCCCGTCCTTGCTTTGGGCTTTGCCATGGTACTTCTGGGTTTGATTCCCCTGCTGATCAAGAAAATTAGACGTATACGTCAAAAATCAGGAAAACAAAAAGAGGCTTGGGTCGTTTACCGCACCAGCGGTACCGAATCCGTGTAGGCGCGCATGGTGGAACATCTTGTCCTATCCGTTCCATGCCAAGTACTAGTTAATATTCGACAAATGCTATTCCCTTGAGCACTTTCTTAGGACCCATTGGACGTTTTTTACCATTTTGCTATGGTAATGGGATTTAGGCCAGCTTTAAATATCCTCGAAATACTATTTCAATGAAGTCGTTCCTCACCAAGCCGTAAAAGGCACCTTGCTCAACTGGGAATTATAGTATTTGGTTTTACCGGTTACTTCCTCCCCCAACCAATCGGGGCGCTGAAAGGGTTCATCCTCATGTTGCAGTTCTATTTCCGCCACCACCAAACCTGTATTTTCACCCATGAATTCATCAATTTCATACACGTGGTTCCCCATTGGTACCTCGTACCGGTATTTGTCCAGAATAGTGGCTTCACAAAGATCGATAAGGTCTGAGGCCTCCGAGAGGGCAATTTCCGTTTCCCACTCAAAACGGGTGGTACCAGAATCATTGCCCTTCCCCTTCACTGTTAAATAACCCTGATCGCCTTTAATACGAACGCGGACCGTACGCTCTGGGTGGGTGTTCAAAAAACCCTGTATGATTCTTATCTTATGGGTGGCTGCCGCCCTATAAGCGTCCGAAACCACTAAAAATTTACGTTCAACTTCCAGTTTTGACATATTTCTCCGCTAATTTTCTGATGTTATCCGATGGGATCCGTGCTTCTCCATGCCTGTGGTTGGCGAGCCATACCATGGCCTGTGCAATGTGCTCCGGAGCAATGATTCTATATTTCCTTAAAGGGCCCAACAGCAGAAAATGCAAGGCGCCCATTATTTTTTTAAACAGATGTTCCGCTGTGCGGCGTTCCTCCCTGTTGCCCCCAATGAGTGCCGGTTGCAAAATAAAGGTTCTTTCCATGTTTTGGCGCAAAACGGCAATTTCCATTTCACCTTTTATCCTTGAATAAAAAAAAGTGCTCTTGGCGTTGGCCCCAAGCGCAGAGATCACCAAGAAACAAGCTGCCCCATTTTCCTTTGCCAAACGGGCCGCCGTGGCCGGTATACCAAAGTCTATGTCCCTATAGCGCTCCTTGTTTGGGGTTTTGGCCCTTGTAGTGCCAATACAACAGAACACATCATCCACACCAAACAGGTCCGCCCTCTCTTGAAGCTTCAACAAATCTCCCTGTACCTCCTTCAACTTTGGGTGTGCCCATCCCAATGGATTCCTGGCAAGGCTCGTGATTTTGCCATAGTGGACATCACGCAGTAACAACTGTAGTACATGCTTTCCTGTGAGCCCTGTGGCCCCCAAGACCATGGCTGTTTTTCCTTCCGTTTTCATCTCACTAAATATACCCTAAATTTGAAGTATGTCATTGTCGCTTCCGTTAAGAAAAATAATTCATGTGGACATGGATGCCTTTTATGCTTCCGTGGAACAGCATGACGACCCGTCCTTGAAAGGCAAACCAATTGCCGTAGGGGGCGGGGAAAAAAGAGGGGTGGTATCCGCCGCCAGTTATGAAGCCAGGAAATTTGGGGTAAAGAGTGCCATGAGCGGTTATTTGGCCAAAAAAAACTGTCCGGATCTTATTTTCGTAAAGCCCAGATTTGAAAGATACAAGGAGATATCCCAGCAGGTAAGACAGATTTTCCATGAGTACACAGATCTTGTGGAACCCTTGTCTTTGGATGAGGCCTATTTAGATGTTACCGTGAATAAAAAAGGCAACCCATCAGCCACCTTGATCGCCAAAGCCATAAGGGGCGAGATTTTGGAAAAAACAGGACTCACCGCATCGGCAGGTATTTCCATCAATAAATTCGTTGCAAAAGTGGCCAGTGACTACCACAAACCCAACGGACAAAAAACAGTGAACCCTGAAGAGGTATTGGCGTTTTTGGAAAATTTGGAAATACGGAAGTTCTATGGCGTGGGCAAGGTCACCGCGGAAAAGATGTACCATTTGGGCATTTTCACGGGCAGGGAGCTCAAAAATCAATCGTTGGCATTTTTGGAGGAACACTTTGGCAAGAGCGGTTCCCATTACTACCATGTGGTGCGCGGCATACATAACAGCCTTGTAAAACCCAACAGGATTCCAAAATCCGTGGGTGCGGAAAGGACCTTTGGTGAAAACCTGAGCAGTGAAATCTTTATGCTTCAACGCCTGGACCATATCGCCGAAGAACTGCAACGCCGCTTGAAAAAGGCCGGAATAGCGGGCAAAACCGTGACGCTGAAAATCAAGTACAGTGATTTCACCTTGACCACAAGGAGCAAAACCCTGCCCTATTATATCTCCAGCAAGGAACTGATCTTGGAAACCGCCAAAGAATTACTCTACCAAGGCGAACTCCAAAATTCAGTACGCCTGCTGGGTCTCTCCTTGGCCAACTTGAACACCGAACAGGACAAAGCCGCATTAAGTGCACCGGAACATGTATCCGTACAATTGAAATTCGATTTCTAATCAGGTAGCCTTTATGGAGATGGCCACGGCCCATACGATCAAAGAAGAAAAGAAGATGCCCAAGGCATTGGCCCAAAAGGCCGTTCGCAGTTTCATTCCGAATAAAAAAGCCGCAATACTGCCGGCATACACCCCTGTGCCAGGCAAGGGAACCATAACGAACAGAACCAACCCAAAAAAACCATATTTCCTAATATTGGGCCCTGAGCCCTGTTTGGCCCTTTTGGCAACATATACCGCCGCCTTCTTGTATCCTCTCCAACGCACCAGATAACGGTTTATGTAGACCAGGAAAAAAGTCATTATTGGAAATACCAGCACATTTGCCAAAAAACAACATATAAAGACCAAATAAATATTGAGCCCTTTAGAGATACCAAAAGGGATGCCCACTTTGGCCTCCCCAAAGGGGGACAAACTCCAGAATATGGCGAGCAGCAAATCCGTAAGCATCTTTTTTTTTGCAAAAATAATGGCAACGAACGTAATTCTAAGCCAATTTATACCTAAACTTTATAGGAAGGTGTGAGCATGGGCTCTTTTACCGCACTTTGGCTCTTCCAATGAGCTCTGCCTTCTCCTCTTAACGGCTATTGCTGAACCATATATTTATTCCTTAAAGCCCTTAAGTAAGGCGTATGTGGACTTTTTTTGTTCATTCTTTAACATATAATATTTCAAGAAAGTGGGCATTTATTAAACAATACTGTTAATCACTGCCCAATATTTCCCTGCAAAGGCCAGTTTTATTTAGCTTTAACAAAATTTTGTTATCAAAAAGTTAATTTATTATCCTAAGTAATGCATGCCCATGGTTGAATTAAAAAATTATGATGATGCGGTATACCGTTTTAGAAAAACCTTGAACTTTACCACCCTTCCCGTAAATGCCTGGGACTTTTATGGTCTTCATTTTGACCAAAGCTGCAAGTCCTCTGAAGATATTCTCAGCCTAACCAAACTGGCCGAAAAGAACAACTGGAGTATAGAAAAGGAATTGTTTTCAAAAGCCTTGGAACAAAAGGAACATGTTGTGGTGGTCACGGATGCCGCCTTGAACATTGTCTATGCCACCCAGAATATTTGGCAAATGAACCGTTACCGGCCGGAAGAGATCATAGGGCACAAACCTAAAATCTTCCAAGGGGAGAAAACGGACCAAACCACACTGAGAAAGATATCGAACGCCGTTAGGCAAAATAAACCATTTGAAGAGCACATCATCAACTATCGAAAAGATGGTGAGACCTACAATTGCTGGATCAAAGGGCAACCTGTATTCAATGAACAGGGCACTTTGGTCAATTTCATCGCTTTTGAGAAAGAGGTGGCGTAACCCTGAATAAGAAACCCCCCAATACCTTTTAAATAAGGTTTTGGGGGGTTCTTTATTATTGCAAACAGCAGCACCGGCGGGTGGTACTCTAGAAGCTACACGTTTCTATCTCCGTAACCCTTAAGGTATTTACCATCCCCTTTTCTTTTATGGGCATGGCGGCCAAGCTGACCAGCATATCGCCCACATCCAAAAATCCCTTTTTACAGGCAATGGCATTTACATCTTCTATGGTCTCATCCGTTGACACGAACTTATCGTAATAAAAAGCCCGGACGCCCCACAGCAAATTCAATTGTGTAAGGATACGTTTATTGGATGTAAAAACCAGGATATGGGCGCTTGGGCGCCACGCCGATATCTGAAAAGCCGTATAACCGCTATTGGTAAGGGTTGATATGGCCTTTGCCTTTATTTCATTGGCCATGATCGCAGCATGGTAACAGACTGATTTGGTAATGTACCTTTTAGTGCGCACGTGTGGGGGCTCATGGGGCACCCGTATCAATTCTGAATTTTCCACACTGCTCAAGATACTGGCCATTTTTTGGATGACCTGTACCGGATAATTGCCCACAGAGGTCTCCCCAGAGAGCATAACGGCATCGGCACCATCCATTACGGAGTTGGCCACATCATTTACCTCTGCCCTAGTAGGGGTAAGGCTCGTGATCATGGTTTCCATCATCTGGGTGGCGATTATTACAGGAATCCTGGCCTTTTTGGCCTTGAGCACTAGCTGCTTTTGGATCAAAGGAACTTCTTGTGCGGGCACCTCAACGCCCAAATCCCCACGCGCCACCATAAGGCCATCACAATAGGCAACGATCTTATCAATATTTTCAACTGCCTCTGGTTTTTCTATCTTGGCTACGATGGGAATTTTATGATCTGTATGCTTTTTTATGATATTCTGAAGGTCTATGAGGTCTTGACTAAAGCGCACAAAGGAAAGTGCGATCCAGTCTACCTCTAGAGAAATGGCGAATTCCGCATCCTTAATGTCTTTTTTGGTCAGCGCTGGGAGCGAAATGTTGGTGTTGGGCAGATTGACCCCCTTTTTTGATTTTAGGGGCCCTCCTTGTATGACTTTGGCATGTACCTCATCTTTATGGTTTGTGGTGATGACCTCAAAGATCAACTTTCCGTCATCCAAAAGAATACGTTCTCCGGCCTTAACGTCTTTAGGGAATTCCTTGTAGTTCATATACACCCGATCGGCGTTGCCCTCAAAAGGCTCTCCCGTAACGAAAGTGATTTCGTCCCCGGGGCTGACGACCACCTCACCGGCCATGACGCCCACACGTAACTTCGGCCCCTGTAAATCTGCCAAAATAGAGGTGTTGGTATCCAGTTCCTCGTTCAATTCACGAATCATTTCCACCCGTTGCCGCACGTCCTCATAATCAGCATGTGAAAAATTGATGCGGAACACATCAACCCCCTCCATGATCATACTTCGCAACACATCTTTCTGGCTGGTAGCCGGCCCTAGGGTAGCTACAATTTTCGTCTTCTTATTTGTTGGCATTCTTAAAAAATTAAATTGTTCTTTGATTTCAGTTTGCTGGTCGTTACTTCATAGGCCGCCATAAGATTAGGTATGGTCTGTAAATTCCTGAGAAGTTCTTTTTTATCCAATAGATCCCCGTTCTCTATCTTTAAAAAATAATCCACTTCCTTTAGTTCCGGGATGAGTTTTTGAACAGAGGATGTTGGTTCATTTTGAAACAGGTCATTGCCCTTCAACAATTCTTGTTTGGAGCTATGGTTGGCAATGAGCGCCCAATAATTGTCGTTCATATCGTCTTGCCATTCAAAGATGGGAAAAGAGCTGTACGCTCCCAACTCAAAATTCCGTCTTAACCGTTTAAAGCCAAAGGACATACTTTGGTTTAGGCGGTACACAAGGCGATAGTCTTCCAAAGTACTGTGCAGAGCCATCAAAACAAAAGAATCATCGTAAAAATCATCAGTAATCTTATAGATGGCCGCCATAGCAACAAAATAAGCTGTAAATATAGGATTATTACGGCTCATTGCCTAGAAAGGCGGCTGCTTTAAACAGTTTCATAGGTTAGTGAAATGTTAGGCTTCTGTTATAAAACCAACATTATTCCATTTTGTCCTGAAGCGCAAAGAACGCTCGTTTGGAGGCCCGCTCTTCCGCTTTCTTTTTAGAGGTGGCCCTTGCCTTTGCCACAACGCTGCCCCCTATGGATAATTTCACCGCAAAATGTTTGAGTTCATCCTTACCGGTGTCCTCGTAGACACTGTAATCAAACGCTTTTTTCTGTTTTTGGCACCATTCAATGACCAAACTTTTATAGCTGATGACCTTCCCTTCCAATTGTTCTATATCCACATAGGGCTCTATGACCCTCTTTTGGATGAATTTTTCGCAATAGGCATGTCCCCTGTCCAAATAAATGGCACCGATCAATGCTTCGAACACATTGCCATGAATGTTTTCCCCGAAATGAGATTTTGGAATCCTACTTTCAACAAACCCGATCAGATTTAAATCCTTGCCCAGTTCGTTCAAATGCTCCCGGCTCACGATTTTAGAGCGCATTTTGGTCAGATAGCCTTCATCGCCCTCTGGCACCACGTTGTAGAGATGCCTGGAAATGATGGTGCCCAGCATGGAATCCCCCAAAAACTCCAACCGCTCATAGTTCATAGGGTTGCCCTGCGCATCCTTCTGGTTCATAGAGCGGTGCAGGAAGGCTTTTTTATAATAGATCAGATTCTTGGGTTTGAACCCGAGTATGTTCCGTATTCCCAAAAAAAAATCCCCATCCGATTTGGAATGGGAATTGAATATGTTTTTGGGGAACGTCATGTAAAAATGAAGATTAACTTATTTTCTTGAATACCACACACGCATTGTGGCCCCCAAAACCAAAGGTGTTGCTCATGGCCACTTTTACTTCCCTTTTCTGCGCCTTGTTGAGGGTCAAGTTAAGGCCAGGGTCTATATTTTCGTCTACCGTGTTATGGTTGATCGTGGGCGGCACCATGCCGTGCTCCATGGCCAAGATGGAGGCTATGGCCTCTATGGCGCCTGCCGCGCCCAGTAAATGGCCGGTCATGGACTTGGTGGAGTTGATGTTGATGTTCTTGGCATGGTCACCGAATACTTCGGAAATGGCCTTAAGCTCGGCCACATCTCCCAACGGAGTGGAGGTACCATGGGTGTTGATATGGTCTACCTCACCAATTTCCAAACCAGCATCCTTGAGACAGTTCTGCATAACGCGCACCACCCCTATACCGTCTGGATGTGGGGCGGTCATATGATAGGCATCACTGCTCATGCCCCCCCCTACGACCTCTGCATAAATTTTTGCGCCCCTGGCCTTGGCATGTTCATATTCTTCCAAAATCAAGGCTCCGGCTCCCTCGCCCAATACAAAACCGTCTCGGGTGGCATCAAAGGGCCTGGATGCGGTCTCTGGGCTGTCATTTCTGGTGGAAAGGGCATGCATGGCACCGAACCCTCCCATACCGGCAATGGTCACGGCGGCCTCACTGCCTCCGGTAACGATGACATCACAGTGCCCCAGACGAATATAGTTCAGTGCATCTATCATAGCATTGGCCGATGAGGCGCAGGCGGATACCGTGGTATAATTAGGCCCCATGAAGCCATGTTTTATGGAAATATTGCCAGGGGCAATATCAGCGATCATCTTAGGAATAAAGAACGGGTTGAAGCGTGGCGTGCCATCACCATTGGCAAAGTTCATCACCTCGTTTTGAAAGGTCTCCAGCCCACCAATTCCAGCGCCCCAAATGACCCCTACACGAAATTTGTCCAGCGCATCCAAATCAAGTTTGGCATCTTCAATGGCCTCATCTGAGGAGATGAGGGCATATTGGGCAAAACGATCCAACTTGCGCCCTTCTTTACGGTCAAAATGATCTTCCGTCCTATATTCCTTGAGTTCACATGCGAATTTCACCTTGAACTTATCCGTATCATAATAGGTAATGGGTGCCGCCCCACTTTTGCCGTTAACCAAACCATCCCAATATTCCCCAATAGTATTGCCTATGGGCGTTAGTGCGCCCAGCCCGGTAACCACAACTCGCTTTAACTGCATTGAACTTATTTTAGTTTAAAATAAACCAAGTGTAAATTAAAAAAAATATCCATGCGGAAGAGTTACCGCATGGATAATTTAAATGCTATTTGATAATCATAAAGATTACTTGGCTTCCTCTATGTAGCTTATGGCTTGGCCAACAGTGGCTATATTCTCAGCTTGATCATCAGGGATTTGAATATCGAATTCCTTTTCAAACTCCATAATCAATTCTACAGTATCCAATGAATCTGCCCCTAAATCGTTGGTAAAGCTAGCTTCCGATACCACTTCGTTCTCATCAACCCCTAGTTTATCAACGATGATAGCTTTAACTCTTGATGCAATGTCTGACATAATAATATTGGTTTTAAAAATTTAAAATGATGGCAAAAATAAAAAACTTTGGATTAATAACACTAATTGTCGTTAAAATGTACTGTAATTTAAGAAATATAAATGAACGCCCCGCTTTTTTCTGTTCAATTTTCTCAGCGTTCATGGGGTTTGTGTACCATTGTACCGTGAATGCTTTCTTTTGCCCTAAATTTTGGTGGTTCTCAATTTTCTCGTTTCTTTTGCCCTTTACACTCATTTTTTGCCTTAACTTATTTTAAAATTTACTTCTTGGCCACCAAACGCATCGTACTTTTTGCTTCCGGATCGGGCTCCAACGTGGAGAACATCGTGCATTATTTCAAAGATGATGAACGTGTGGTGGTGGCCGCTGTGCTGACCAATAAAAAAGACGCCTTGGTATTGGACAGGTGCGATCGTCTCAACGTGCCCGCCTTCTACTTCAACAAAACCGCGTTCTCATCTGGCACGGCCGTGCTTTCCCTACTAAGGGGGTTGGCCCCGGATCTGATCGTTTTGGCCGGCTTCCTTTGGAAAATACCTGAAGCGCTTGTTTTGGCTTTCCCCAAAAAGATCATCAATATACATCCGGCCCTCTTGCCCCATTATGGTGGCAAGGGCATGTACGGTATGCGAGTTCACCAAGCGGTAAAGGAAAATAACGAGCGGGAGACCGGTATTACCATACACTACGTCAACGCTCGGTATGATGAGGGTGCCATCATCCATCAGGTCAAAACCCATATCACCAAAGAAGACAGTGCGGCCACTATAGCCGAAAAAGTGCACGCTTTGGAGTATGCCCATTTTCCTAAAGTCATAGCCCAATTGTTATCTGATACCTAATGGCCAAAAAAGGAAAATTCTATGTGGTTTGGCAGGGCAAGCGCCCGGGCATCTATACGAGCTGGGCAGACTGCAAGGCATCCATAACCGGGCACAAAGGAGCTCAGTACAAGGCATTCCCTTCTTTTGAAATGGCCAAAAAGGCCTATAATGGCAATTACGATGATTTTAAAGGGAGGCAACAGAAAGAAACAGTGCTTTCCCCTGCCGTTCTTCTTAAAATTGGGCAACCTAATTATCATTCCATTGCCGTGGATGCGGCTTCCAGTGGTAATCCCGGAATCATGGAATACCAAGGAGTGGACACCAAGACCAAAAAAAAACTGTTCAGACAAGGGCCATTTGAGCAAGGAACCAATAATATTGGGGAGTTTCTGGCCATTGTACATGGGCTTGCCTTTCTTAAGGAACGAAACAGTGACCGTATCCTATATACGGATTCCCGCACGGCCATAAGCTGGGTGAGGAAAAAGAAGTGCAACACCAAATTACCCGAAAACCCTAAGAACAAAGGGTTGTTCGTTTTGATCACAAGGGCCGAACGCTGGCTCCAAACAAATGCTTATACCACCCCCATTGTTAAGTGGGAGACCAAAGCCTGGGGGGAAATTCCAGCGGATTTTGGGAGGAAGTGACCGTTGTAGGCCCATAAACAATTCCGATCATTTGATTACACTTATCCATAGAGCAGAATGGCATTGGCCATTCAAATCCATATATTTGCACCAAATTTTCTACCACAGATGGGCAAATTATTGATTGTAGGTACGGTTGCTTTTGATGCCATAGAGACCCCTTTTGGCCAAACGGACAAGATTTTGGGGGGCGCGGCCACCTTCATTGGCTTGGCAGCCTCGCAATTTCCAGTATCTACAGGCATTATCTCTGTAGTGGGGGATGACTTTCCCGAAGAATATCTGGACCTCTTTAAGGAAAGGGGCATAGACATTTCGGCTCTTGAGGTAGTGCCGGGAGGCAAAACGTTTTTTTGGAAAGGGAAATACCACAATGACCTCAACTCCCGAGATACCTTGGTGACAGAACTCAACGTGCTTGCCGATTTTGACCCAAAAGTCCCAAAAGCTTATATGGATGCCGATGTGGTTATGCTGGGCAATCTGCACCCGAATATTCAAATGAGCGTCATTGATCAGATGGCAAAGCGCCCCAAGATCATCATATTGGATACGATGAATTTTTGGATGGACAATGCCTTGGATGAGCTATTGGATGTCATCAAAAAAATAGATGTGCTCACCATCAACGATGAAGAGGCCAGACAATTGACTGGAGAATATTCCTTAGTAAAGGCCGCACAGAAAATTTTTACGATGGGCCCAAAATATGCGGTCATCAAAAAAGGGGAACACGGAGCCCTGCTCTTTCATGGGGATGCCGTCTTCTTTGCCCCTGCCCTTCCATTGGAGGAGGTCTTTGACCCAACGGGCGCGGGCGATACCTTTGCCGGTGGGTTCTCTGGGTATTTGGCCAGTACGGAAAATATGAGCTTTGAGAATATGAAAAATGCCGTAGTACATGGATCCAACTTGGCCTCGTTCTCTGTAGAACGGTTTGGCACGGAACGTCTGGTCTCATTGAAGCGGACCGAGATACAGAAGAGGTTGCACCAATTCAGGGCATTGACACAATTTGACATTGAATTACAATAAAACTTGGCCCCATATTGGGGTTTTTTTAATACTGAACACCAATGAGTGACGCTATTAAGCATGAGTGTGGCATCTCGGTCATCCGGTTATTGAAACCACTGGAATACTACAAGGAAAAATACGGTTCTGCATTTTATGGGGTAAACAAAATGTACCTCATGATGGAGAAACAGCACAACCGCGGCCAGGATGGTGCCGGCTTTGCCAGTATAAAATTGGATGTTACCCCGGGCGAACGCTACATGAGCCGAGTACGATCCTGCGCCCAACAGCCCATACAGGATATTTTTGCCCAGATCAATGAGCGCATCAACAATGAGCTCAAGGCCAATCCCAATTATGAGGACAATGTGGACCTTCAAAAAAAACACATTCCTTATATAGGGGAGCTCCTCTTAGGGCATGTGCGGTATGGTACCTTTGGAAAAAACAGTATAGAAAGTGTGCACCCGTTTCTGCGCCAGAACAATTGGATGCACCGTAACCTCATTGTGGCGGGCAATTTTAACATGACCAATGTAAACGAGCTCTTCGATAATCTGGTGCAATTGGGCCAACACCCCAAGGAAATGGCGGACACGGTGACCGTAATGGAGAAAATTGGTCATTTCTTGGATGATGCCGTTGCCAAACTGTACAAGCAGATAAAAAAAGAGGGCTATACGAAACAAGAAGCCTCCCCACTGATTGCAGAACGATTAAAAGTGGGGAAAATATTGCGGCGGGCCACCAAGAACTTTGATGGCGGCTTTGCCATGGCAGGCCTATTGGGCCACGGGGATGCCTTTGTGCTCAGGGATGCTGCCGGCATACGACCCGCCTATTTTTACCAAGATGACGAAATAGTGGTCGTGGCCTCTGAAAGACCCGCCATACAGACCGTATTCAATGTACCTTATGAGGAAGTAAAGGAATTGGAGCCCGGGAATGCCATTATCATTAAAAAAAATGGCAATACGGCCGTTAAACAAATCCTAGAGCCCGCGGAGCGGAAGGCCTGCTCTTTTGAACGTATTTATTTTTCCCGTGGCAGTGATAAGGAAATCTACCAAGAACGTAAGGAATTGGGCAAGTTGGTGTTTCCGGAAATTTTGGAGGCCATAGACCATGACATTAAGAATACCGTTTTTTCCTATATCCCCAATACGGCGGAAACCTCGTTTTTTGGGATGGTCAAAGAAGCTCAGAACTACCTGAACAAAAAAAAGGAAGAACAGATTTTGGCCCTTGGGCAAGGTATGACCAGCGAACAACTGCACCAAATTCTTGATGTGCGACCGCGCATAGAAAAAGTGGCCATCAAGGATGCCAAATTAAGGACGTTCATCACCCAAGATGACAGTAGGGACGATCTAGTGGCCCATGTTTACGACATATCGTATGGCTCCGTAAAAAAAGGGGACAACTTGGTCATCATAGATGACAGCATTGTTCGTGGCACTACCTTAAAAAAGAGCATATTACGTATTCTTGATCGCCTGCATCCCAAAAAGATCATCGTTGTATCCTCTGCGCCCCAGATAAGGTATCCGGATTGTTATGGTATAGACATGGCCAAATTGGAGGATTTCGTGGCTTTCAAAGCCGCCTTGGCCCTTCATCAGGAAAAAGACACCATGCACGTAGTAGATGCCATTTATGACAAATGCATTAAACAGGTCTCCACACCCGATAAGAAATTCATAAACCATGTAAAGGAATTCTATGCCCCATTTTCCGCACATGAGATTTCCCGGAAAATAGGGGAATTGCTTAGTCCTACGGATATAAACGCGGAAGTACAGATTATTTATCAGTCCATTGAAAGCCTACACCAGGCATGCCCAAAGAATTTGGGGGATTGGTATTTCACAGGTAATTATCCAACCCCTGGGGGGAATAGGGTGGTCAACAAGGCCTTCATCAATTTTTATGAAGGCAAAAATGAAAGGGCCTATTAGCGAAAAATAGCACCAGGGCCTGTAAAAGTGTATTTTATCGATAAATAGTGCCGTTCATCGATGCTATGGGCTACATCGGTACGGACTCAATTAAATTTGAGTTTACCATAGCATAAGTAGGTTAAGTTCATGGTAAGATTTGGGGCAAAAAAGGTGGAGTCTTCTCCACCTTTTTTATTTTCCCCCTGAACATCTTTTCAATCTCCCTACCGGTCTACGCCATAAATGCCGGTTATCCATTATTCGTGAAGTACAACGCTTTGTTAACTTAGTACCTCTTCCTTTCCCATATCTTTGAGAGACCATAGCATAAGTAGGTTAAGTTCATGGTAAGATTTGGGGAAAAAGGTGAAGCGTAAGCTTCGCCTTTTTTATTTGTCGGTAACTCCTGTGGCCTTAAACCAGCCCTCTTGTAAGATAAATTGACGCGTTATGTATTTCATCCAAGGATTTGGATGTTCATCCAATACTTTTACCTTTTTAAACAGCTAACTATATTTTTGAAGGACCATAGCATAAGTAGGTTAAGTTCATGGTAAGATTTGGGGAAAAAGGTGAAGCGTAAGCTTCGCCTTTTTTATTTGTCGGTAACTCCTGTGGCCTTAAACCAGCCCTCTTGTAAGATAAATTGACGCGTTATGTATTTCATCCAAGGATTTGGATGTTCATCCAATACTTTTACCTTTTTAAACAGCTAACTATATTTTTGAAGGACCATAGCATAAGTAGGTTAAGTTCATGGTAAGATTTGGGGAAAAAGGTGAAGCGTAAGCTTCGCCTTTTTTATTTTTGAATCTCGGCGCAGCCTGCATTTCATCGAGCACTGCCCTAGTTTATTAGGCTTAGGGTGTGGCCTACCACTAAAAATTTCTTAAAATTTCTTTTTTTATTTGCCACAATACCAGTAATTTAGTTCTGCCATAGCATAAGTAGGTTAAGTTTATGGTAAGATTTGGGACGAAAAGGGCGGAGACTTCTCCGCCCTTTTCTATGCATTAAAGCCAAAAAAAACCACTTAAAGACTCACTTTAAGTGGTTTACATCTTAGCAGTGTAAAAAGATTCCGATTTACACTATTTGTTATCGGCGTATAACTTTGCCACTTCGTCCCAATTAATGATATTGAAAAATGCTGTGATATAATCAGGCCGCCTGTTCTGATAGTTTAGGTAATAGGCATGTTCCCATACGTCCAGACCCAAAATGGGATGACCGCCGCAGCCAACCCCGGGCATTAGGGTATTGTCTTGGTTTGGAGTGGAACAAATCTCTACTTTACCGCCCTTATGTACACAGAGCCATGCCCAACCGGATCCAAAACGGGTACCCGCAGCCGCAGTGAACTTCTCTTTAAAGCCCTCGTAGGAACCAAAAGCCGAATCAATGGCATCTGCCAACGCTCCTGTGGGAGACCCTCCTCCGTTGGGGGAAAGAATGTTCCAAAAGAGGGAATGGTTGTAAAAACCGCCCCCATTGTTCCGCACCGCACCATTGTCCATGTCCAAATTGGCCAGGATATCCTCTATGGATTTTCCTTCTAGGGCGGTGCCCTCTATGGCGCCATTGAGCTTGCTCGTATATCCGCCGTGGTGTTTTGTATGGTGTATCTCCATTGTCCTTGCGTCTATATGAGGCTCCAAAGCATCATAAGCGTAAGGCAATTTAGGTAATTCAAAAGCCATAATGTGTATGTTTTTAGATTATTAGTTGAACACAAATTTACAAGTTTTAACATTTATATTCCCCTAATTATTTGTTAAGAACACCACCATATTCCTTAATTTGCAAGTAAAAATCAATGCAGGGCCATTCCTTTGAAATATACAACGCTTCAGCGGGTTCCGGAAAGACCTATGCCCTTGCAAAAGCCTATCTGCTCCTGGTGCTGCGTCAACCGGGCACCTTTAAAAGGATTTTGGCCATCACCTTCACGAACAAGGCCGTAAATGAGATGAAGGGCAGGATAATAGACAGCCTTTCCCTATTTGCCTCAAATGACCCCAATAGCATCAAGGACCCTTTGTTCTGGGAACTTACGGCACTCTTGGAAATTGAACCAGAAGAACTGGTACGGCGCAGTCAAAAAAGGCTAAAGGAAATTTTGCACAACTATGCTTTTTTTGATGTTTCCACCATAGATAAATTTACGCATAGGCTGATCCGCACGTTTGCCAAGGACCTTAAGTTGTCCCAAAATTTTGAAGTGGTCCTGGATACGGACCTTCTTTTGGACGAGGCCGTGAACCGCGTAATAGCCAAGGCGGGCCAAGATAGGGCCCTTACCCAGGTTTTGATCGACTATGCCCTTGAGAAAATAGATGATGACCGTAGTTGGGACATTGCCCATGATCTGCATAAAATGGGTAAGCAAATTTTTGAGGAGGACAACGTTACCCACCTTGCCCAGCTGGCGCAAAAGCCAATCCCGCTATTTCTTGCCCTACAGGATAGCCTGGCGCAGCATCTTTCCGCCCTAACACACGAAATAGAGCGCAACGCCTCAAATTCCCTCGCCCTTCTCCAAAAGGAGCACTTGGAGGTAGGTGATTTTACGCGCGGCTATTACCCCAAGTTTTTGGAAAGTATTCTGACCAATGCGACCAACCTGGATTTTGGGGCCAAATGGAAAAGTGAATTTGGCACCAAGCCCCTATACAATAAATCCGCCCCGGAATCCACCGCATTGAAAATAGATGCCCTTATGCCCCAATTGGTGGATTACTTCCTAAAAATAAAAGAGGCTCATGCAAAACATACGTATTATAAGAACGTTCACAGAAATGTGGTTCCGTTGGCCCTGCTCAATACCATTCAAAATGAACTCAAGGCCGTTGAAATGGAAAAAGACCAGTTGTCCATTTCAAAATTCAACACCATAATTTCCAACGAAATCAAAAACCAATCGGCACCCTTTATTTATGAGCGCCTGGGTGAAAAATACCGTCATTACTTCATTGATGAGTTTCAGGATACCTCCAAACTACAGTGGGAGAATCTTGTGCCTCTCATTGCCCATGCCTTGGAGAGCCAAGACCAAGAGGGCAAACAGGGTTCTCTCTTTCTTGTGGGCGATGCAAAACAGGCCATATATCGATGGCGGGGCGGCAAAGCGGAACAATTTCTTCATTTGGCCACAGCACGGGCCCATCCGTTCTCGGTGCCCAGTAAGACCCGTGTCCTTCCCAAAAACTACAGGAGCCATGAGGAGGTGGTACGGTTCAACAATTCCTTTTTTCAATATGCCAGTACTTTTTTGGAAAATGAGGAATACGCCTCTTTTTTTAAGGAAGGCAACCAACAAGGGGCCAACCACAGAAAAGGGGGATTGGTGGAAATAGCCTTTTTGGAGGAAGACGAAGCTGAAAGCTATAGTGCCAAAACCCAAGGCATTATAAAAAATGCCTTGGAGAAAGGCTATCAGTACGGTGACATCTGTGTCCTGACCCGAAAGAAAAAACATGGGGCCGCTCTGGCAGACGGACTATTGAGCCAGAACATTCCTGTAATATCCCCAGATGCCTTGCTGCTTTCGCAAAGTGCCCATGTGGGCTTTTTGGTGCAATTGGCCCAATACGTAGTGCAACCGGAAGAAGTGGAAAATGCTTTTGACCTACTGTTTTCCTTATATGAGGAGAACCCGGAAAAACACGATCGTATTTTTGAAAACCTCCACACTTTGGATGTCCTGTTCATGGAAAAGTATGGCTTCTCAGTACAGCGATTCAAACGAGAAACCTTATATGACGCCTTTGAATATGCCATTGCGGTCTTTGACCTTGTACCATCGTCAGATGCGCACGTAACTTCCTTCATGGACCTGGTGCTTCAATTTTCCCTTAAAGAAGGTACGGACCTTCAATCCTTCTTACGGTATTGGGATAAAAAGGGAAAGTCCAAGCATGTTAGTGCGCCTGCCAATGTGAATGCCGTGAACATTATGACCATCCATAAAAGCAAGGGACTGGAATTCCCCATAGTCATATTCCCGTATGCCAATACCCACATGAAAGAGGAGATGGACCCCACGTTGTGGATCCCCGTAGAGGAAGGTGAATTTCAAGGGTTTTCAGAAGTCATGGTAAACAAGAAAAAAGAAGTGCGGAACTACAGCACTGCGGCCGCTACCTTATATGATGAAGAAGAGCACAAATTACAGTTAGATGCCATGAACCTGTTGTACGTGGCCCTGACCCGTGCCGTACAAGCGCTGTACATCGTTACCTTAAAGGACACCAATGCCAAGGGGGAGTTCAAGCAAGACCGCTATTCCGGGCTCTTTGCCCATTACCTGCAACATACGGGCCACTGGAATGCGGATACCTTGGTATACCAATTTGGTCGGTTGCCAGAGCAGGTGCCCACGGGTGCCGGCATGTCATCTACACCCGCCATACCATATATATATACGGATAAGAACAGGGCCGCCCTAAAGATCGTGACTAAGGCGGGCATGCTATGGGACTCGGGCAATGATGTCGCTATACACACAGGTACTATCACCCACAAGATTTTAGGGGATATCAAAACGTATGGGGATTTGGACAATGCATTTAAAAGAGCGCTCGTTAAAGGTTATTTGCCCTTAAGGGATGAGGATGAAATGCGGGCCAAGATAAAGGAACTGGTAGAACATCCGCAGTTAAAAAAATTATATGCTCTGGGCAATACGGTATGGAACGAACGTGAGATCTTCGTCCCAAATGGCCCTAACCTCAGACCCGATCGCGTGGTGCTGCACCAAGGCGAGATCTATATCATTGACTATAAAACTGGAAAGCAAGAACAAGCCCACGCACAACAGGTCTCCGCCTATGCCGATGCCTATGTGCGGATGGGCCATGCCATAGCACAAAAAATCATTGTTTATATTACCGATAAAATCATTGTAGAAATCATTTAGATCATATGTACGGAAAAATTAAGGAATACCTGACAAACGAACTGGAAGCCATTAAGGAAGAAGGGCTTTACAAAGAAGAACGCATCATTGTAACTCCGCAAGATGCCGTCATAAAAATTGATACGGGCCAAGAGGTCATTAATTTTTGTGCCAACAATTACTTGGGGCTGTCATCGCACCCAGAAGTGGTACAGGCCGCAAAGGATGCCATGGATACACATGGTTTTGGAATGTCTTCAGTGCGCTTCATCTGCGGTACCCAAGATATCCATAAAACCTTGGAAAAAAAGATAGCCACCTTCTATGGCACGGAAGATACCATTTTATACGCTGCGGCCTTTGATGCCAATGGCGGTGTGTTTGAGCCATTACTTTCCGCAGAAGATGCCATTATCTCTGATGCCCTTAACCACGCGTCCATCATAGATGGCGTACGGCTGTGCAAGGCAAAACGCTATAGGTATGCCAACAGCGACATGCAAGATCTGGAAAAACAACTGCAACAGGCTACAGAAGATGGGGCACGGTTTAAGATCGTGGTAACGGATGGCGTATTTTCAATGGACGGACTTGTGGCCCCTTTGGATCAAATATGCGACCTAGCGGAACAGTATGACGCAATGGTCATGATAGACGAGTGCCATGCCACTGGCTTCATTGGCGCAACTGGCATCGGTACTTTGGAGGCCAAAGGGGTGCTGGGGCGCATTGACATCATCACGGGCACCTTGGGCAAGGCCATGGGGGGAGCTATGGGAGGATACACCACTGGCAAGAAAGAAATCATAGAGATATTACGGCAGCGCTCCAGGCCTTATCTTTTTTCCAATTCCTTGGCCCCAGCGATTGTAGGGGCGTCCATTAAGGTATTTGATATGCTGCGTAATGACACCTCTCTTCGTAACAGATTAGAGGCCAACACCCAGTATTTCAAAAAAGGCCTCATAGAGGCGGGCTTTGATATCATTGATGGGGACGCAGCCATTGTGCCCGTAATGCTCTATGATGCAAAACTCTCCCAAAAAATGGCGGCCATGCTTTTGGAGCGCGGCATTTATGTGATCGGGTTCTTTTATCCCGTGGTGCCCAAGGGTAAGGCCCGTATCCGTGTTCAGCTCTCCGCGGCACATACCAAAGAACACCTTGATAAGGCCATTGAAGCATTCAAAGAAGTGGGCAGGGAATTAAAAATCGTTTAAACGCTTATTTTAATCCATCAAATGCGTTAAAAAAAATAGGAAATTGATTTTGTTAATAATATTTAACAACTTACATTTGCAGCTAATAAACACTTAAACTTAAAAATTTGAACATGAAACATCTTAGCAAATTATTGGTTGTTGCCCTACTTTTCGTAGGATTTAACAGCATTCAAGCGCAAGACGATAATAACCCTTGGCAAATACAGTTCGGTGCTAATGCCATTGACGTGTATCCTACCGGGGATGTAAGTTCGTTTGGCAATGAGTTCTTCAATGTGAACGACCACTGGAATATTCTTCCATCCATTTCTTACATAGGCGTATCTAAATATGTAGGTGATGGCTTTTCCATTGGAGCAAGGGGTTCACTTAATAAGATTAGCAAGTTGGGTGATATGCCCGTGGATGATCTTTCACACTACGCTATAGATGGTACTATAAAATATGACTTCATCAAAAGAGAATCCGTTATCGATCCTTTCGTGGAAATTGGTGGTGGTTATACTTGGGTTGATGAAATTGGTGCTGGTACGGTTAACGGTGGTCTTGGTCTTAACATTTGGTTTTCCGAAAACTTAGGCCTAACCCTACAATCCAATTACAAGCACGCTTTTGAAGATTATGGTGTAAAGCATTTCCAACACTTGGCAGGTATCTCTGTGAAGTTTGGAGGAACGGATACGGATGGTGACGGTGTCTATGATAAAGACGATGCTTGTCCTGAAGTTGCTGGTCTTGAGGCTTTCAACGGTTGTCCTGATGCGGATGGCGATGGAATAGAAGATAGCAAGGATAGCTGTCCTAACGAAGCTGGCTCCAAAGAAATGAACGGTTGTCCTGATGCTGATGGCGATGGCGTTGCCGATAAGGATGATGCTTGTCCTAACGAAGCCGGTCTTGCTGCCCTGGCAGGATGTCCTGATGCTGACGGTGACGGTGTTGCCGATAAGGATGATGAGTGTCCTAACGAGGCTGGTCCTTCCGAAAATAATGGATGCCCATGGCCAGATAGTGATGGTGACAGCGTTTTGGATAAAGACGATGCTTGTCCAGAAGTAGCTGGTACAGTAGCCAATAATGGTTGCCCAGAAGTAACTGAAGAAGTCCAACAACAATTGAACGAATATGCCAAGACCATCTTGTTTGATACTGGTAAGTCTAGCTTAAAAACAGAAACAGTATCTGTCTTTGTTGACATCATCAAGATTTTGAACGAGT
>CAKZLG010000049.1 GCA_937125035.1 uncultured Maribacter sp.
ACCAAAAATTAATCATTTGATTTTAGTCACTTATGAAACCACAAAAAGAACCCTAGCGAAAAAAACTACCAAAAAGTAAACTTGAAGACCAACCTTTTGGTCGTTGGCCAACTCTTGAACGCACAGCCATCTGCCTATAGTGCCTCGATTATTTAAACCAGTATTTAATGAGAATAGCATTCACAACACTTATTTTTGCACATGCCTTGATCCATCTGCTTGGTTTTATAAAAGGGTTTGGCTTTAAGGAGATCAAGGAACTGACCTTGGCCATTTCCAAACCCATGGGCCTTGTTTGGTTATTGGCCTTTATCCTCTTGGCCGCATATGGGGCCCTTTATATGCTGAACTCTAAATATGCAGGCTACTTGGGGCTTCTGGCCGTGGTCATCTCCCAAGTGCTCCTTATTATGTACTGGAAAGATGCCAAATGGGGTACCCTTCCCAACCTTTTTATTCTGATCGTGTCCATTCTTTCATTGGCCCAGCATAGGTTTACCGCCACCGTGGAAACGGAAATAGCGGACTTATTGCGCCATAACGGCGCCATAGAGCCGCACATTCTTAAAAAAGATGATGTGCACCGGCTGCCCGCGCCCGTAAAAAACTGGTTGTTGCACTCAGGGGCCGTGGGAAAGCCCGTTATCCAAGTGGGGAAAATAACGCAAAGGGCGGAAATGAAGATGAAACCGGACCAAGAAAAATGGATGGCTGCCACTGCCACACAATACACCACCATAGATAGCCCTGGTTTTATATGGCAAGTGAAAGCACAAATGAATAAGTTGCTCAGTTTTCAGGGTCGGGATAAGTTCCAAGACGGCCATGGCGAAATGTTGATCAAGATGAACGCTCTGATCAAGGTGGTACATGAGCGTGGTCCTAAATTGGACGAGGGTACCCTGCAGCGCTTTTTAGGGGAAATGGTCTGGTTCCCCTCTATGGCCTTGTGTCCCTATATAACTTGGGAAGCGATTGATGGTACAAGGGCCAAGGCCATCATGACCTATAAGGGCACTACCGGTAGCGGTATCTTCCATTTCAGCGCAGCAGGTGATGTGGTGAAATTCTCTGCCCTGCGCTTTAAAGGAAACGATGCCAGCGCCCAAAGGCGGGAATGGATAATGGACATTTCCGGTTACCGCACGTTTCAGGGCATCAAGGTCCCATCAAAAATGACCTCTACTTGGAAATTGAATAATGCGGATTGGACCTGGCTGCGGTTGGAAGTGACCGACCTGAACTATAACGACGAAGTAAAGCTGTAAATGGACAAAAACGATATCATCATGGTCAAAATTTGGTAAGATTCAAAAAAACAGAGGTTCAAGAACTAAAGGGGCAATGGCAACAAATTTAATTTTGGTTCTTCCAATGCCATCATCACTTTTCTGATCATAGGTCTACCAAAAAAGTACGCTACTGCTGTCCCATTGCAAACGGGTGGTGGTTCTTGTGCTGCCCAAAAGTCAGCTCAGAAAGACCTTTAAAATAGTATGTTTATTGGGGGCGTTTGCTTTTTTGAAGGATGAAGGCATGGAAGCCAAGCTAAAATCTGGACTAAAAGACATAACAAGGCACTGAATTCTGCGTTTTAAAGGTATGGAACGAGTTTGGTATTGTATTGTTTTGGCTGGGCTGCTTGTCCTTTTTGGCTGTGATTCCAATGAAGCGAATATTGAAGTGTCCATGGGGCCATCTTTTATATTTCAAGATGGTTTTGAGACTATGGACAATAGTGTACAGGAACTTTTTACTGCGGATGGTTCCCGGTGGACAAACCTACAGCAGGTTAATCCCACCAATGCGGTCAATGAAATCGCGGTCATAGATACGCAAAGTGTGGAAGGCCGCAATGCGCTTAGACTGGTGTCCTATGCCTCAGACGCCCAATTGTCAAAGATCGATATCGAAAAAGGAGGGCTTCAAATAGGGGAGGGCGATAAAGTGGTCATTTCTGCCGATTTCTTCATTGAGGGCACGGCTTCTTTGGGAAATTTGCTGCTCATTGACTTGGAATGTTGTTCCTGTTGGGATCCCAATGTGGGCGATAATTATGGCGCTGAAAACCAATGCCCAGGGGTACGGCTCATGATGTCTGGTGGTAATGATTACCTATCTATTGAACGGGGAAAAATCTCTGGGACCACCTTGCTGCAGACAGAGGTTGCCTTCCCAAGGAACCAATGGGTTTCGGTGCAATGGGAAATGACCATATCCGCTACCGCCCAAGGCAAGAACCGCTTGCTGATCAATGGTGCGGAGGTGCTTGATCAAGATGGTATGAACCTGCCCAACGCCCAAATTTTCAAAGACCTCTTTGCTACTGATGATATAGACTTTGTCTTAAAGGAGCCCACTTTTTATGAGCGCGTGCAAATAGGGGCTACCGCAAATCCCAATGGGGGTGATACGGTATTGTTGGTGGATGATTTTACGATTACGGTAGAATAGGGCATTGGTCATGGTACGTTTTGGCACTAAAGCCGCTTTGGGCTGATGTACATCGTTAATTTTTGTCCAGGAACCTCTCTTTCTTACTGCTCATACGCTCGGCCAGCTCTTCTAAGGAAACGCCTTTGGTCTCTGGCATACTAAAGGCCACCCACAGCAATTGCACCACCATCATCCCTGCAAAGAAAATGAAGATGGGCCAGGGATTATCCTTGAAAATGCCAATTTCGGCATCTAAGAAGGTGGGGGTGAGCAAGGTGATCAAGGCCGCGAACACCCAATGGGTACCCGTGCCCCAGCTTTGGCCATAGGCCCTTACCTTGGTGGGGAATATCTCTGAGATGAACACCCAGATCACCGCCCCTTGGCCCACGGCATGTGAGGCAATGAACACCAAGATGAAAATGAGCAACAACAGGGTGCTGGCCCCACTGTAAAAGCACCAGCCCACCATGGCCAAACTTATAATGTAGCCCACAGATCCAATGTACATGAGCTGTTTTCTGCCCAGCTTATCGATCAAGGCAATGCCCACAAAGGTGAACAACAGGTTGATCACCCCTATAGAGATGGAACTGAAAAGGGACTCGCCCGAGGCCAGCCCGGCCCGTTCCAGGATTTCCGGGGCGTAATACAGTACAAAATTGATACCAGAGGCTTGGTTGAAAAAGGCCAACAAAAAGGCCAGTATCAAGGGCTTGTTGTATTTACCGGAGAAAAGTTTGGCCTGGGCCATTGTCGCGGCCTTTTGAATGGCCTCTTTGATCTCTGCTATGCGCTCCCGTGCCACGTGTTGCTCCGTGCCCAATTGCGTCAATGCGGCCATGGCCCTCTCCTCAGTGGCCCCCTGCATCAAAAGCCATCTTGGACTATGGGGTATCTTAAGTACCATGAGCGTATAGATGAGGGCGGGTACCGCCTCCATGCCCAGCATCCAACGCCAAGAGACATCTGCTGAAAAAAGTAGCCCAATGACATAGTTGCTCACAAAGGCGATCAATATCCCAAAGACAATATTAAATTGATAGGCTGCGGTAAGCCTCCCCCGGTTGGCCGCCGTGGAGATTTCCGAAATGTAAACGGGCGCCGCCACAGATGAAGCCCCTACACCAACCCCGCCAATGAACCTAAAAAAGGAAAAACTATAAGCTTCAGGTGCAAGCGCCGAGCCCAGGGCAGAGATAAAGTAGAGCACCCCGATCCAGAATAGGGTGCGCTTGCGCCCCAAGCGATCTGCTGGTATACCACCAAAAAGGGAGCCCAAAACGGTGCCCCATAGCGCCATGCTCATGATGAAGATGCCGTGAAAGGTAAAAATGGAGTCGCCCAAGAACCAGTTGGTGCCCCAAATATCCTTGATGGGCTGGTTGGCGCCGGAAATGACCACGGTGTCAAATCCAAATAAAAAGCCCGCTAGGGCCGCGGTCAATGAAATGCGAAGTATCTTTTTATCCATGGTGGGTTGATTTCGATAAAAATAGCTAAAAAAAGAAGATAAAGTTCCAGTCTTTGCACTTAGGGGACTCCCCTATACAGGGTCGCGGAACTATGGTCCCTATTGCTTTTTGGGATGGGGATAGTTTTGGCTCTGGTCTTCCGTGGTATTGTCCAGACAAGTGAAGTCTTTTTCCACCAACAGGGCCAGCTCCTTGCCATTGTCCCATGCCACCCCATTGTCATGGCCCACCCGATCGTTATGGGCCCAAGTTTCGGTGATGTCCTTGGGCATGTAAATGGTGAGAATGTCCTCTGCGTAAGATGCCTCTAGGGTCTCAAGGCCCGCCTTGGCCAACAATGTGTAGGAAAAAGTGGCTGCGCCGATCTCTACGCGCTCAGTAAGGGTGCCTTCTTGGCAGAATTGGGCCACCTCTGGCCGGGTGAGGCGCAGGCGAATGGAATTTCCTTTCATTCTAATCTTCATGTGCTTCTGTTTTATTTGGCCACTGGCCCTTTCGTAAATTCATTGAGGACGGTCATCTTTTTGTCTAAATCCCTTTTTAAATTTTGTCTTGATGGGTGATTGTCCGTTGAGAACAATGACCATGTGCTTGCCTTCCGGGTATTTTGGGTGATAGAAGGGCAAACGGCTATCAATGCCATGGGCCTTGGCCAAGAACCGGGCGCCCTTCCTAAAAAAGGGAGCCGAGCGTTCCACCTTTGAAAATACGTGTAAGGCGCATTGCGTTCCATAGTAATGCTATAGCGGCGTTGCTGTTGCCATAAGCTAAAGTAAGGTAAAAAAACAGGCTTTGAAAACAGGGCATTCCATTGGTTGTACCGCAGGGAATAGTACGTTGAAGGGTACGGCTTGTAAGATGGAAGTCTCCTCGAAAATTGGCCTTAGAAGCGTTTTTGACCAGAGAATTCCATGGCTTCGCCCTTTCCAAAACCAAAGCTTACCCCAAAGGTGATAAAGCGGCCCTGTTGGCCAAAATCCCTAAGGAAGAAATTGGCCTGATCGGTAACCCTTTCACTGATGCGTGAGGCAAAGACATCCCTGATGCTCAGGTTTAGGATGGCCTTCCCTTTTAGGATTTTCTTTCTGGCACCGAAATCCAAAAAGAGGTTTTCCGTGATTTTCTGTTGCACGGTCCTAAAGCCCGATTGGTAGTTGCCAATGAACTCCAAATCTATGTCTGCAGGCAGTTTAAGTTTGTTCACGAGCCTTGAGGTCCATTGATCTCCGGTAAAGTCAAAGGACGAACCTTCAAAATCACCTTCTCTGGTAAACCTGCTATAATTGAAATCCGCCGTAAGGGAAAGCCAGTTGGTGGGAAGGTATTTTGCGTTCCATTCCAGACCCGTGGTCTGGTTGGTGCCCACGTTCTCTGGCCGGGCAATGCTCACATTGTCCTGAAAGACCACTATGTTCTCCACCACATCCAAAGTGCTTCTATAAAAAACGCCAACGTTCATGGAGACCCTGCCCAACTTATAAATGCTGGTAAGCTCATAACTGTCCGTGAATTCCGGTTGTAGATCGGGATTTCCGGTACTGATGTTGAAATTGTTACGGATATTGAAAAATGGATTGAGGTCCCATAACCGTGGTCTAAATATCCGTTTGGAGTAGCCCGCCTGTAGTGAGATGTCATCATTGATTTTTAAGGACGTATGTGCGCTGGGGAAAAGGTTGCCATAGTTTTGGTCATTACGCTCGTTCGTGTTCTGCAGCAGGGTATTTACTTGGGTATCTTCATACCTAAGGCCTACCTTAACGCCCCAAATATCCCCTTCATAGGCCGCGGTGCCATAAAGGCCAAGCACTTTTTGGGTCCATTCAAAAATATTGGATAGGGCAGGGTTCTCCACAAATGTTGCCCCATCAAAATCACTAATGGCAAAATCATTTTCCACGTCATTTATTTGATATTGGGCCCCGGTTTCCACTGTGTAGGTATCCGCCCATGGGTGGGTATAGTCTACCTTAAAGATATAATCGGCCTGGCCGAAATCCGTACGGGAGCGTTGTTGCATGTCCGCAGCGTTGCCCAGGGTAACGTTATCATTGAAGTTGGAGGATTGGTCCTTGGCAAAGAGATTTCCGGTGGCGCTCAACAGAAGGGAACGGTCTTCCTGACCCTCAAAGTCCTTTTTGTACTGTAGTTCATAGGAATATTTGGGGTTGGTGGCCGTGGTACGTTCCAAACGCCGAAAGGCATCCGTAAGGGTGTTGTCCGCATTGAACGTACTGAAAAGGGCGTTGGAGTTTTCCGTCTCCCATTCATAGGCAAAGTTTCCGGAAAGGGTGATCACGTTGAACTCATTGATGTGGTAGTCCGTTCCCAAAATGAGATTAAAAAAGGTCTCGTTCTTATCGCTTTCCCCAACACTACTGATCAAGGTATTGGTATCCTTGTTCAGGTTTTCTGATTCATCGTCACTGGGAAAGGTGCGCCTGCCGAGGCCCACTTGGCTGAAAAGGTTGAATTTTTCGGTACGGCGGTTAAGGCTCAACCCCAGGCTGTGGTTGTTGGGGACGCCCGTATTTAAGGTAACGGCGCCATTCAGTCCCTTTTTCTCCTCCTTTTTGAGCACAATGTTGATGATGCCCGAAGTGCCCTCCGCATCATATTTGGCGGAAGGGTTGGTAATGACCTCTATGCGCTCTATCATATCTGCGGTAAGGGTGCCCAGGGCATTGCCCTGTTCATTGGCAATGACAGAGGGCTTGCCATTGATGAGCATTTGCACCCCTTGGCTGCCGCGCAGGCTCACTTGGCCCTCTATGTTCACGGTAACGGAGGGCACGTTGTTCAAAACTTCCAAGGCGCTGGCCCCAGTGCTGCTCAGGTCTGCGCCAACGTTGAAGATGCGCTTGTCCAATTGAAATTGGGTCTGGGACACCTCACCGGCCACGACCACTTCATCCAATTGTTGGGAATCTTCGGTCAATGCCACGGTACCCAGATCTATGACACCTTTATTGATGGCGGGATCTTCAATCGTCTTTTTGGAAAAGCCCATGAAACTGATCTCTATATAAAATTCCGCGGTCATGGCCTCCAACTCAAAGCTGCCATCCGTTAGGGTAGTGGTTCCACTTATGGGTTTGCGGTTGGTGGGGTCGCCAATGAGCACCGTGGCAAATTCAATGGGATCTCCCGTGGTCTCTTCCACGATCTTCCCGGTAATGGTCACGGGAGTCTGCTGGGCCAGTAGCGGGGCCAAAGTCATGGTCATGGCTCCAAGAATTAGGAAAGATCTTAATTTTTTCATGACGAGCATCCGGTTTTTTGTGTTCGGCAAAATTCAACTTTTTTTCGCGGAACGTCGGCGTATATTCTGTGAACGACAGAGAAGGTACAGCCAACGGCAAAAGGGGTGCGTACGTGCGTTGACCCCTCTATTTCTGTCGATTACGGATTTTGGAAGACTCCCTTTCAGCTAATTTGGTACTTTTGGGGGATGGGCGTAAAATCCACTTTCTTCAACAGCACTACCAAAGAGATCATCTTTCAGGTCATACTTCATTTGGTCCTCTTCCTATTTTTCTCCTTTGATCGCAATGAGCCCAAGATCCACACCTATAAAGTAGTGACCTTCCTCACCTATGCCGTGGTTGCCTTGGTGATCAATTATGTCCTCTTGCCCCGTTTTTTCTATAAAAAGAAGTATCTCTGGTTCTTCTTGAATGTGGCGGTCTTAGTGGGCCTCATCATTGCCGTAGAGGAACTGGTCATTGAGCGCATCTATTTTCCGGATACACGGGGAAAGTATTTTCCTGGAATAGTCTATAGTCTATTGGATGTTATGCCGGTCATCACCATTTTGGCCGGTTTCAAATTTGCCTGGGATGCCGCCATAAAACAAAGGGAGGTGGAGGAGCTTAAGGTAAGTGTAAAGGAGAGTGAGCTTCAATTCCTAAAGTCACAGATCAATCCCCATTTCCTGTTCAATAACCTAAACAACCTCTATAGCCATGCCATAGAGCAATCGCCCAAGACCCCCAATATCATTTTGGAACTTTCCGGGGTACTGCGCTATATGCTATATGATTGTAGGGAAGATTATGTGGCGCTATCCAAGGAAATAGAGCACCTAAGGAATTTCACCAAATTAAACGAATTGCAGATTGAGGAGCGCGGTGCGGTTACCTTTGTATCGGAAAATGTGGGCCAAGGGTATAACATCGCCCCGCTGATTTTGACCGTTTTCATTGAGAATGCCTTTAAGCACAGTACGGCAAGCCAATCCAAAGATATTTTTATTGATATTGCCACTGCGGTAACGGATGGCGGGGAACTGCACTTCACCTGTAAGAACACCTACCAACCCGCCACCAATACGGAAAGCCTTTCCAAGGGAATAGGGCTCCAGAACGTGAAAAAGCGCCTACAACTGTTATACCCCAATTCCCATACACTCCAAATCTATGAGGATGGGAATAGGTATTATGTAGATTTAAAAATACAATTAAACCCCAAGAGGTCATGATGCGCTGTATCATCATAGAAGACCAGCCACCCGCACAAAGGGTCCTGAAGAAATTCATTGGAGACATGGGCCAGTTGGAGCTCGTGGGAACCTTTGCCGATGCCCTACAGGCCTTGGAATTCCTCAAGACGAACACGGTTGACCTTATTTTCCTGGACATACACCTGCCCAAAATCTCAGGAATGGATTTTTTAAAGACCATACAAACACGTCCGCAAGTCATCCTAACCACGGCGTTCCCTGAGTATGCCCTGGAAAGTTATGAATATGATGTGGTGGACTATCTCCTGAAACCATTTTCCTTTGAGCGCTTTGTACAGGCCGTTGCACGGGTCCGTACGATCGGAAATCAAGAAAGAGCGGTTGCAAAGGATGCCAGCGGCAAGGAAGGGGCATTTGCCTCTGGGGTGATTTTCATTAAATCTGGGTATGAGCTGATCAAAGTGAAAATAGCGGACATCCAGTTCATACGATCCGATGCGGACTATACTGAAATATTCACGGCCAAAAAGAAATACCTTTCCCAAGAGCCCCTTAGGTATTGGGAAGAACATTTGGATGCCACTGCATTTGCGCGCATTCATAAATCCTACATCCTCAATATTTCCAAGATAGAAAAGATCATTGGCAACCAAGTTCGTCTCAGCGCGCAGACCTCCCTGCCCATTGGGAGGGCCTATAAGGAGGCTTTCATGAAACAGGTGCTTGGCTAAGGCACCATCACTTATCTGCCAAAGCACGTTCCACAGAGACCTCTACCGTCTGTACCGTATCCCCTTTTTGTATCAACAGTCGTATGTCTTCCAACGCTAGGTACAAACAGGGCACAATGACCAAAATAATGGCCGTGGCAAAAACGATGCCAAAGCCCAAGGAGATGGCCATGGGAATAAGGTAGAACGCTTGGCTGGAGGTTTCCAAAATGATGGGGGCAAGGCCCCCGAAAGTGGTCATGGTGGTAAGGATGATCGGACGGAACCTACGGAGCCCTGCCTCATGGATGGATGTGTAAATGGGATACCCCTCCCTACGCCGTTTATTGGCATAATCGATCATGATGAGGGAGTCGT
>CAKZLG010000050.1 GCA_937125035.1 uncultured Maribacter sp.
TTGGCACCATCCTCATCCAAATCTACTGCATCAACTGAAAAAGCATAAAAACTCCCTCTTGGGTTTTCCCAATTTACAAATTGCTGTGGCACAGTCAGTGGCCTTTCCCAAATCCGTTTTATATTGTCTCCCTCAATATCAAAAACGGCAGCGATGTCTCGATGGGAAATAACCAGTAATTCGTCAGCAGGATCATTGTCTAAATTTGAAACCAACATCCTGTGCACAAGCCGATCGACCTCAACAGAATCATTGAGCAAATTACCATCAGTATCAAATACATATACCTTTCTATCTATGCCACCTGCTACTATTTTTATCTCACTATTTTCAAATTGACCAGTGACCACATTGTACAAGGGCTGTTTAGATTTGAAAGACCAAAGTTTTTTTCCTTCAGCATTGAGTGCTATTAAAGAACCTGCCGAGGTAGCTACTAAAAAATCTTTTCTATTATCTTCATCAAGATGGGTGCTAGTCAGTGAAAACGGGAAACCATCTAAGGTATATTCCCAAAGTGTTTCTCCTGCGGTATCGCATAAACGAGCGGCACCTTTATACATGCCGAGAAATATCTCTTCTTTTCCATCGCCTTCTACATCAACAGGTAAAATTTGCCAAGCAGATGCCCCAATGTTTAAAACAGTAATATTATTAATTTCTTCCGCCGTTCTGTTTTGACAGGAAAACAAAGGGATGATTAGAAAAACAAAGTTTAATATATTTTTCATACGGAAAGGTATTGTTTTTTAGGAGACAATTTAAAATGTATGCCGGCATAAAGGTTTGACAACAAGGAACCATGGAGTGTTTTTTACTTGCATAAATCGAATTAGATCTCCGTTGTAGTCATTGCTAGCCTCAAAATATCAAAAAAATATGGCAAACAAAATTTTGAATGTAAAACTTAGGGCTGCCCGTTTACAGGCGATGATCAATTAACCGAGAAAGGCTGCCAAAGTAAGCTTTTAAAACGTATTGAGCTCATGTTGGTCCGTAGTGTGGTTATCAGGGACATTGCTGAATTTGAATACATAATTATTGGTAAGGTGCTCAGTGTACTGACCAAGTCAAACAAGGTTATTAAGCCTGAACAGCCAAATAATGACCAATTGGAAGAGGATGGGTTTTGGACTTATGTGGGAGATGACAAACATAAGGCATGGCTTATCTATCCCCACCAAAGACAGACTGGTAAAATTGGCCTGCACACCATTTAAAGATTCTCCAAATTGGGCGTTGGCCGTGCCCACAATGTAGCTGACAACCGCAGTAGCCATTACATTGCCTTTGTACGTATCATCTATGAACACTTTGCCTTTTTAGGTTTCACCCGACTCCATGGTAATGGAAGTAATTCGGGTCCTTGTTTTGGCCACGCCATTGGCCCTATTCAGCCGTTGGTTATATGTGATGTTGCTATCCAGCCCCTCCAGAATTTGGTAATACATTTTGAGAGCTGCCAAAGGTTTAAAAGTCCCTATGGCATCTTCATTGACCGCTATTTTGGTTTGCCCACCATTTTTATTATCGGACTTCTCCTGCCAAATCCAGTTATCGGATTTCTCGTATTATGTTCAGATATTTTATTAAAATTCCCGAACAATACCCCCAATTACCTGTTTGTCAACAATATCTGTCTGCCCCAGGCCTTAGGAAATAAGCCCACCCAGGCGGTTGGTGGGCTAGATCATTATGACCAATTTATTCAACATCGCTGATTAAATGGCGGCTGCCACGCCAGCCGACCATAGCCCAAAAGCAAGATAGTGTAGTGTAAAAGTTTAAGATCATTGTCCTGGAATAGAATCATTTTGAAAAATAGGTTCCTGCTCCCAGTAGATGGTATCACGATGGGACTCCAAAACGCGCCAAGTCCGCTGACCTCCCATCAATGGTAAATGATTTTGCTTGGGCAACCAGGCCGCTAAAGAATCTTTACGCATAGCATATGCTTCTTGTTGGGCGAGATTAGTCCATTCCTCTGGATCTTTGACCATATCGTAAAGCTCTTCACTACCGTCGGCATAACGTATGTAGCGCCAATTTTCGGTTCTTACGGTATGGTTTTGCCAATTATGCGTTGTAATCGCCGGAGCATCCCTAACATGGGCCGGGTCTTGCAAAATGGGCACCAGACTCGTCCCCTCCCAATGAGCCAAATCAGGTAAGTTGGCCAGTTTGCTCAACGTAGGAAAAATATCCAATAGTTCCACTGCCTCATTAGAGGTTCCGTTTTGAATACCAGGGCCTGAGAAAATCAAGGGTACTCTGGTCGAGGGTTCCCATAGGGTATTCTTGCCGCTAATTGATTTTTCGCCCAAATGATACCCGTGATCGGACCATAAGACGACGATGGTATTCCCCAATTTTCCAGAGGATTCCAAAGCATCCAGCAAACGGCCCACTTGGGCATCCACAAAACTGATGGCCGCCAAATAGGCACGTACCAAATTGGTTTCTTGGTTGCTTTCCCGAAGCCATTTCAATCGCGGTTCAGGCAAATCCCAATGCAGGTACCAACTAAACCTTGGGGTATCAGTACGGTCATCATCTTTGATCGGTGGAAGTTGAACCTCATCTTCTGGATACATGTCCCACCATTTTTTAGTTACGTACAATGGCACGTGCGGAAGGAAAAAGCCAGCACTCAAAAAGAAGGGGCGATCATGTTCTGTATTCAAGATATCAACCGCCCAATCGGCCACTTTGTAATCGGTCTTATCCGCATCACTATGGTCAAAATAACCCCAGTCCATTAAATTATGGTTGCCACCGGGGGTGAACCCTACCAGCTTTTGGGGCGGTTTTTGGGTGATGTGCACCCTAGGCCCCAAACTATCAAATTCCTGATCATTCTTTTGCCTTCCGTAACCGCCGTGGTATATTTTTCCGGCACTGAACGTCTGATAGCCATTTCGGGAAAAATGTTGTGGTAACGAGGTAAGGTTTTTTAGGGAATCCACATTTCTGAACCAAGGTGACAGACCGTAAATTCCTGTGGTCGAAGGTCGCAGACCCGTCATAATACTCGTGCGCGACGGATTGCACAAGGGGGCTTGGGTATGCGCATTGGTAAACGCAAGTCCGGCGGCGGCCAAACGGTCAATGTTCGGCGTTTTAACCTGTGGATGCCCATTTAAGTAGCCCACCCAGTCATTGAGGTCGTCTATGGCAATGAAGAGCACATTGGGCTTAGGTTCAGATACCTCCTTTGTTTTGGATTCTGGGGCACAAGAGGACAGCAACGCCACCAGGAGCATGTATAAATACCGGTTCCACATCTTATTTAATTTTAGGCAAATGAATCAATTGCACTGGGCCCATTAAACCAGAAGGCACCAAGGAGGCGTCTGGATAAGGGGTCATCCAAGGGTTTGGGGCCTTGGTGATATTGGTATGGGTCCGTTTCAGATCTCCATAAATGCCTTTAGCGTCACCTATCAAACGATTGACCATGACGTTGGCCACCTCAACGACCAAATAGTTGGTGCCCTTTTGAAGGTATTTTGTAATATCTGTCTTAAATGGAGCGGTCCACAGCGTCTGCACTCGGTGCGTAAGTGAATGATGCCTTGCGTTGTGATTAGCGTACATAGTCTATAAAGTTATCTGTTGTGCATTTTGAGCCTGTCACCCTGACCAGAGGGCCAGTTGGAGTGATTTTGCACAATGCATTGAAAAAAATTTATATCGAGAACCTTTTTATGGCCCAAAGGGTTCTTGATACACTTGAACTGACATTTTTGTATAAAATTTCAAAATGCGCTGGGATTTAAAGTTATGAAATGTTCGTACAACCATCCCCATGTTCTGGTTACTACAAATATGGCGATTTTCCTTTACTCCATGTCCTTAACGGGATAGTGCGGGACAGGCATGTCATGCCTTGGAAAATAGGAATCTCTTCCACCACCGTAAGATCTTGAAAGATATGAAGGCCACATTAAGAAGAGTCCTATGGTTACTACTGCGCAATATGCCGGTGTTGGGCCAGACCATATCCTCTGGACAATAAAAGTTTAAGATTTGAAATAATATGTGCGATCATAGCCCTTGGAATTGGCTATTTTGCACCAAGACCTAGCAACACCCTTTACATGTTAGAAACGCTGGATATCATCATTATCTGCTCCTACCTCGTGGCCACTATCGTGATTGGGCTCGTTTTAAGGAACAGGGCCCAAAAGAGCCAAGAGGACTACCTCTTGGGCGGCAAGAAGATACCGTGGTACCTTTTGGGGCTTTCCAATGCTTCTGGCATGTTTGATATTTCGGGCACCATGTGGTTGGTTACCCTGACCTTCGTCTATGGCCTAAAGAGTATATGGATACCCTGGTTGTGGCCCGTGTTCAACCAGATATTCCTGATGGTGTATCTTTCTTCTTGGTTAAGGCGATCCAATGTAACCACCGGGGCAGAATGGATTCATTTTAGGTTTGGCAAGGGCCGTGATGGTCAGCGGTCCCATACCATTGTGGTCATCTTTGCCATAGTGAGCTGTCTTGGTTTTTTGGCCTATGGATTTATAGGTCTGGGGAAGTTCATGGAGATATTCATTCCTTGGGAAATGGTTTCGCCCTATGTTCCCTTTGAGGTACCCCTAAGTTTTGTGCCCCACCTTTATGGTATCGTCTTTACCCTCTTTGCGGTTTTTTATGCCATTGTTGGGGGAATGTCCGGTATTGTTTGGACAGATGTACTGCAATATACCATCATGACCGTGTCTTCTCTATTTATTGCCTATGTGGCCTGGAGCGCCCTGGGCAGCAATGACCTGATGGTGCCGGAAGGATGGATGGACCCCTTCTTTGGATGGGAACTTCAGTTGGACTGGTCCCAGATTATACGGGAAGTAAACGATAAGATCGCCAGTGACGGTTATTCCTTGTTCACAATATTTTTCATGTTAATGGTCTTCAAAGGAATTTTGGCCAGTATGGCGGGCCCGGCCCCCAATTATGATATGCAGAAAATACTGAGCACCAAATCACCCATAGAGGCCGCCAAGATGAGCGGATTCGTTTCTCTGGCCCTATTGCCCGTGCGGTACCTGATGATCGGTGGCTTTGCCGTGCTCGGTCTTCTTTTTTATGATCAATTGGACCTTATGAATGCAGGGGTCCTTGATTTTGAGAACATTCTGCCAGCAGCCATTAGCCAATTTGTTCCCGCCGGCTTTCTAGGACTGTTACTGGCCGGACTATTAGCGGCCTTTATGTCCACTTTTGCCGGTACCCTTAATGCGGCCCAAGCGTACTTGGTGAACGACATTTTTACCAAACACTCCAAAAACGTGCCGCAAAGAAAGTTGAAGTTGTTGAATTATGGCAGCGGTGTCCTAGTGGTGCTCCTTAGTATTGTACTCGGTTTTTTTGTGCAGGATGTTAACTCGGTGCTGCAGTGGATCGTTTCTGCCCTTTGGGGAGGTTACGTGGTCTCCAATATCTTAAAATGGCATTGGTGGCGCTTTAACGGGTCTGGTTACTTTTGGGGCATGTTATCCGGAATTGTACCCGCCATTCTTTTCCCCTTGGTGTTTGAGC
>CAKZLG010000051.1 GCA_937125035.1 uncultured Maribacter sp.
AGCTTTCCGCTTTTTCACGGTTTATGTTCACATAGATTTCCGGCTTGTCAAACTTCAGGTTAACATCCACAAAAGAAAAGGTGGGGTCATCTTCCGCCGCCTGCATGAACTCGGGAATCTTTTCTTCCAATTTCTGGAAATTCTGCGCTTGGATGATAAACTTAATGGGGGGACCACCCCGTCTGTTCACCGAAATGGTGGGCTTTTCCGATACATTGGATTTACCTCCTACATAGGCCTTGGCCCACTTGCCGAGTCCTGTGGCAATTTCATTCTGGGTTCGTTCCCTTTCATTGGGGTCTACCAAGGCAATATAGGCCCTACCACTGTTCACGGACGAGGAGCCATACCCCGGGGAAGTAAGCACCAGGCTCACCTTTTTCTCGGGTATGGAATCATTGATGAGTTCGGTAATTCCGGTCATTAAGCGGTCCATATATTCATAAGAGGAGCCTTCTGGTGCGGATACGTTTAAACTGACAAAGCTCCGATCGTCATACGGTGCCGTTTCCTTTGGCAATAAGGTGTAAAAAAGGAATATCAAGCCCAAACAAGCCAATAAAATGGGGAAACTCAACCATTTTCTCTTCATAAAACCCCGTAATGAGCTAGCGTAGGAGGCGTTCATCTGCAAAAAATACTTCTCTGTAAAATGGTAGAATCTGGACTGTTTTTGTTTGCCCGGCTTGATCAGATAGGCATTTAGCATTGGGGTCAAGGATAAGGACACAAACGCCGAGACCAGCACCGCCGCTCCCAATACCACCCCAAATTCCCGGAACAGCCTACCTACAAACCCTTCTAAAAAAATGACGGGAAGAAAGACCGCGGCCAGCGTTATGGAAATGGATATGACGGCAAAAAAGATTTCATTGGAGCCCTTTATGGCCGCTTCAATGGGGTGCATGCCCTCTTCTACCTTCTTATAAATGTTCTCAGTGACCACAATGCCGTCATCCACTACCAGACCAGTGGCCAGCACAATGGCCAAAAGTGTAAGGACATTGATGGAAAAACCAAAGAGCCACATAATGAAAAAAGTGGCGATCAGGGAAACCGGTATGTCGATCAAAGGCCGCAGGGCCATGGACCAATTCCTAAAAAAAAGGAAGATCACCAAGATGACCAATACTATGGATATGGCCAAGGTCTCCACAACCTCCGTGACGGCGCGCCTAACAAAGACTGTATCATCTATGACCACATTGAGCTTGAACCCTTCGGGCAGGTCTTTTTTCAACTTTTCATATTCTTTGTAAAAGGCATCCGCGATCTCTAGGTAATTGGTGCCGGGCTGGGGTATGATGGCGGTGGCCACCATGGGTTGTCCGGAATCGCTCATTTTGGTCTCCATGTTCTCCCCCTCCAAGGAAGCTTTGCCAATATCACTCAACCGTACCAACTTTTCCCCATCGGCAAAGATGATGATGTTGTTGAAATCCTCTTCAGTACGCAGGTTGCCAATGGTCTTCACGGCCAGTTCCGTATTCTCACCGGTAAGCTTTCCGGAAGGCAGCTCCACGTTCTGCGCCAAAAGCGCAGTGCGCACATCCCCCACAGTGAGGCCATAAGAGGCCAGTTTCAGGGGATTGATCCACAGTCTCATGGCATACCTCCTAAGACCCCAAATCTGTACGCTGCTCACCCCGGGTATGGTCTCTATACGCTGTGCTATGACATTTTCGGCATAGTCGGAAAGTTCAAGGATGTTCTTTACATCACTCTGTACGGTCATGGAAAGGATGCGTTGCGCATCGGCATCCGATTTTGAAACCACAGGTGGGGCATCCAGATCATCTGGCAGACTCCGCACCGCTTGGGAGACCTTGTCCCTAACATCGTTGGCCGCGGCCTCCAGATCCTTGTCCAGGTTGAACTCAATACTAATGGAACTTGAGCCCTGAACGCTTGAGGAGGTAATGTTCCGAATCCCATCAATGGAGTTGATGGCCTTCTCCAAGGGCTCGGTGATCTGTGATTCTATGATGTCCGCATTGGCCCCAGAATAGGATGTCCTTACAGATACCTGTGCAGGATCTATGGAGGGGAATTCCCGTATGCCAAGATAGGAATAGCCAATGAGCCCAAAGAGCACAAGGGCAATGTTCATTACAATGGCCAAAATGGGTCGTTTTATGCTAAGGGTGGATAAGTTCATTGATCTGATCGGATAGGGGTTTCCCCTTCAAAGTTTATGTCCACGGGAGCGCCGTTTTTCAGGGCCATGACCCCATAGGTGAGCACCGTGTCGCCAGGCTGAAGGCCTTTTGTAACCTGAACGGAAGAGCCCGTACGCGCCCCGATCTCTACATCAATTTCCTTGGCAATGCCCTTTTGTGCTATAAATATCCTTTTTCCGTTCTGAACGGGGATCAAGGCCTCAGAGGGCACCAAAAGCGCATCATTCACCGTGGCCAGAGGCAGCGCCACATTGGCGTAGGCCCCTGGAAAAAGATGGCCATCATCATTATCTGCCACTGCGCGCATCTTAATGGTGCGGGTAGCCAATTCCACTTCGGGTTCAACCGCATATATGGTGGCCGTATGTTCCCTTGGGTAGTCTGAGGAAGTAAAGGTAAAGGCCGTGCCCTCTTGTATTTGGGCCGCATATTTTTCAGGGATGGAAAAGGTAAGCTTCAGTTTGTTGGTGTTCACGAGTTTTGCCACAGGGGTGGCAGGGGTAACGTAGGCCCCTTTGGAAATGTACCTTAGACCTATGGTACCAGAAAAAGGGGCCCTAATGACCGTTTTGCTCAGTTGTGCGGCAACTAGGGAAGACTCTGCCCTGGCCGATTCGTAATCCGCACTGGCAATATCATACTCTTCTTGGCTTATGGCCTGTTTCTCCAAAAGTAATTTGGCCCGCCTTTCATTTTCAGAAGCCAGCTTTTGGGCGGTCTGCACCCTAGAGTATTGGGCCTGCAATTCTATGTCATCCACTGTGAACAGCACTTGGCCCTGGGCCACTGTATTCCCTTCTTCAAAGTTGATGCTGCGTACCACCCCCGGTATCTCACTACGTATGTCCACTTGCTCATTGGCCTCTAGTGTTCCCGATAGTGAAATGTTGTCATTGAATTTTTGGGGTGCCATGACCAGGCCCTTCACCCTAGTGGGGCCAGCGTTAGCCTTAGGGTCTTTAGGACCCGCAACCTCCATATTGGCAATGATGCGAAAAACGATAAGCGCCCCGAGGCCAAGTGCCAGAAGGCCATAAACAAGGTATTTTATCTTCATTGGTATTTGGCTTGGTTCTTTTGGTCAACCTCAAAGTTATATTTTAATCTCTTTCAAATACCATGTTTGGTTTTATTTAACAGCGGTAACATCCAAGTAGAAAAGGCCGGGATGCCTTTTTATCATTGTTTAATCCATCCCTGCACCAGTGCCTTTGGTTTAAGTTAGTCCGTGAGGATCTGTGCTAAAGGCCATGCGCAAATTTCCTAGTGGTGGGCAGCAGGGGAAAAACGGTGAGACTCGCTTTCACTTTATTTAAATCATATGAAGCCAACTAAAATAGTGTACCCAAGTAAAAATGGGCACCCAAGAAACGGGGGCCTGATCATCATGGAGTTCTTTGATGCCGATATCCCAGTGGGGCCAAGCATCATAAAAGTTTCTTAGACACCTTGACCCGTAAACTAAACCAGGCCGCTTATATGCACTTTGAGGTGACTATTTTGCTCTTGCCCTAACAATATTGTACTGGGGCATTCTAGTTTATGGTCTTTTCACAGGATAAAAATAAACAAGGGCACATGGTTCCCCACAACATGGAGACCGCTGCTTTTAAAGGTAAGGTCGTGAAGACCCAAAGAGCCACTTTTTTTGGTGCATTCTTTTATTTCCTTTTTGCCATTGGCAGACTTTTATTTAGATTTGTCGCCCTATGTTGGCATCACAAGCTAAAAAGCACTTTATCCTGCTCCTCCTTTCCGGTCTACTCTTGGTAAGGATTGGAGGTGTGCACTCCATGGTGCACTTGCTCTCAGATCATGGCCTTGAACATTGTGAGCAATGTGAAATGATCCTTCATAGTACAAAGGCCACGCCTTTGCACGGCAGTTCTTCGGAATCGTGTTCCACCCCGGAATTATTTGATGATTATGCTGCCAAGGAACATGAGGTACTTTATTCGGCCCCGTTCCAAAAAACGCTTCTTTCCGATTACTTTCATAACAAACCCCCGCCAAGTCCTTTCATAGGATAATTACGGCTTATCGTCCACTTTTTCTAAGTTTTTTTACTTGCTATGTTGTCAGTATGACTTGAACATGGTTGCTAAATCGTAGTGGCGCTCTGTTTTTATCCCATCTTTTCAAAAATCAGAAAATCGGCATTTTGAACTAAGGCAATGCATCACCCATGGCTTTGTAATGCTGCTGCCAGATTTTGTCGATTTTCCAATACGGTCCAAAACGTACCTTGGTCGCCGCTCCCCCTAGAGGGAGTTGCTTCCACTGGTAAAACGGTTATTAGGTTTTACATCATTTCATGACATTCTTATGTTAAAATTGAACTGCTCCCCATTAGGGCATGTCCTCCTTTTCATCATTGCCTTAGGCCTTGGTCCATTGGGTTTTTCCCAAGAGATCAGTGGACGTGTACTGAATGCAAATGGTAGCGCTATTGAGGCCGCTACGGTGGTAACCTATCCCACAAATAAGTATGCGATTTCCGATTCAAACGGCTATTTCAACATTCCCCTAGCCGAGAAGGACTCCATATATTCCTTAGAAGTGGGCCACGTGGCCTACAAAAAGAATACACTGGTTTTGGATGGCCTAGATATCTCCAACCTTGAAATCACCATGACCTCTGCGGTTACGGATTTAGAAGAAGTAGTGCTGGTGCACTCCCGTATTTTACAAAAAGTAGTGGAAAATTCGCAATCGGTTATAACCATAGATCGGGATTTTATGGAGAAAAACAGTACCGGAACGTTTTCTGGTGCCCTGGCCTCTCTTCCGGGCATAAACACCATGAACGTTGGGGTGGGCATAGCCAAGCCTATGATAAGGGGCATGGGCTTTAACCGCATATTGGTCAATAACCGGGGCATAAAACAAGAAGGGCAACAATGGGGTGCTGACCATGGCTTGGAGGTAGACCCTTTTGATATTGAAGAAGTGGAGATCATCAAAGGACCGGCATCGCTCCTTTTTGGCTCGGATGGCCTAGGAGGCGTCATCAATATAAAAGAAAATTTGACCTTGCAGGAAGATGGGAACAATCTCCACTTTAATTCTTCCTATCAATCCAACAATGGGGCCATATCCAACTCCCTTGAATACAAGGGCAAGCACGATCATTGGTCCTACAGTGCGCGGGTTACGCACCAGGATTATGGCGATTATACAGTGCCTTCGGACGAGTTTACCTATGCCGGATTTAACCTGCCCATTTTTGAGAACCGACTTAAGAACACCTCGGGAGAGGAATTCCATTTCAGTGGTACCGTAGGGTATGTGAACAACAATCTGGCCACCAACATACGGTTTTCCAGTTTCAACCAAAAGGCCGGAATCTTCACAGGTGCCATTGGGTTGCCGCGCGCCTACAACCTGCAGCACAACGGGGAATTCAGGGATATTGATGTGCCGCGGCAAGAAAATCACCACCACATGGTGACCAGTAATACAACGCTGAATTTGGGTGACGATCGTTTTGAAGTAGACCTAGGCTATCAGCGTAACATTAGGGAAGAACTTTCCTTTCCTGGGGCACATGGCATTGCCCCGGAGCTCGCGGACTCCAATCTTGCCCTGGGACTTTATTTGGATACGTACACGGCCAATGTACGTTATGAGCTGAACCCCAATAAAGATCACCAGATATTGTTCGGGACACAATTGCAGTACATGCAGAACCAAAATGACGGTTTTGAGTTTCTATTGCCCGTGTTCAGGACGTTCCAACTAGGGTTGTTCCATTACCAATCTCTAGAACTATCGGATAAATGGATGGTGAATGCAGGTATTCGTGCAGATTTGGCCACCCATCATATAGAACGCCATTTGCAGCCCATTTTTGACCGGGGAACCTTGCTCCCCACTGGTGAATTTGATGAACGCACACCCCAATTTGAACGGAATTTCGAAAATTTCAGCGGAGCCATTGGGTCTGTTTTCAAATGGAATGCACGGCACCATCTTAAACTTAATCTGGGCAATAGTTTCCGCTTTCCCACGGCTATTGAACTCTCTAGCAATGGCGTGCACCATGGTAATTTTAGGCACGAGCAGGGAAATCCCAATTTAGGCATGGAACGGGGCTACCAAGCCGATGTGACCTACCTGCACCAGTCCAAGAACTTCTTTTTGGAACTGGCGGCTTTTTACGGTTATTACACCAATTACATTTATTTGGCTCCCACAGGGAGTTTTTCTCCATTGGCCTCCGGGGGCACCCTTTGGCAATACCGCCAAGACGATGCCCTGTTCAATGGTTTTGAACTTACCGCGCGATACGAATTCCCTTTTGGATTGAAGGCCGATGTGGCCGCTGACTTTGTACAGAACCTGAACCTTAACAGTCGCCTTCCCTTACCATTGACACCACCCCCATCAGTTATGGCCGGTTTGGAATACGGGCTGTTTTCCAATTCCAGGACCTTGAGGACAAGCTATGTGTTTGTGTCCGCCCGGTACAACTTTGAACAAAACAGAACAGACCGTAATGAACGGGAGACCCCTGACAGCTTTCTCTTGGATGCCGGTTTTGGGTTCCGGGCAAGCGTGTTCGGTCAGGACCTCCGGTTTCGCCTAAGCGCCAACAACGTATTGAATGCCGCCTATTTCAATCACATAAGTCGGTACCGATTATTGAATTTGCCCGAGCAGGGCCGCAACATCATGATATCACTACAAATACCAATAACGATTTAACCCTTAAATGGAAGCCTATGAAGAGAACACAAAGATGAAAAAACGTCCAATTTTTAATAAAAAACAAATGAGAAAACACATCGCAATTACATTAAGTTGTTTTTTGTTCATGACCTCTTGTTTAAAAGAAGGAAGTGAAGAGGAGACCATTGACCTCTCCGCGCCAACCATAAAGGCACTGGCCGGGCAGGCCAGCGTACAGCCGGAGTTCTTTTTTAAGACAGATGCCAACATACGCGAAGTACCCGTTGCTTTTACCATTGAAGATGCCAGTGGCATCCGGGAGGTGAAGATAGAATCCCACAGTGGGTTTGATGGGCATACCCACGGTAAGTCAACCTCTGCCAGAAACCCAAAATTTAAGCTGTTCAACCACAACCAGGTCCTTACAGTGGAAAATTTTGAGGATGAAAAGCGGTTTACCTACAATTCCAGTATTTATTTGGATGAGCGGAATCCCGATCTAGAACCAGATGAGCTGATTTTGGGAGGACCTTATCATTTTTCAATACAAGCAACGGACGTGGAGGGCAACGAAACCACGTATCGTGACAACACCACCTACCATACCACCTTGTATTTGAACAAGCCCTATGCCCCACAAGTGGATTTTACTGGAACGGATCTTACTGCCAAACGTATTGGGGGCCGCATCTTCAAGAACCCAGATCATGAAGCCTCCTCTGACCTGATTTTTGTGTGGGTGTACCTACAGGCAGCAAACAGCGAAAACCCGAACCAAGAGGGCAACATTTTAAAGGAAAGGATATGGGGGCAATCCAACTGGCCGCACCAATTTAGGGCCAATGGGGGCGCACCCTTACCCGATACCCTAGAGCTGGACTTGTTTGAGCTATTGGGCAACGATACCGATTTTTTAGAAAGTCTTGGCGAAAACAAGCTGGTGGTTTGGGCCGAGGACAGTTTTGGGAACATATCAGTAAATCAATTTAATAACTAAATTAAAATCAAGTAAAATGAAAAGATCAAATTTCAAATTTTATGTATTGGCCGCAAGCTTGGCCCTATTTACGGCATGTAGTGATGATGAAATAGATGTTGTCATCGACGACGAAGTAATAGAGGAACCGGCCCCGGAAGAGCCGGCACCAGAAGAACCTGCACCGGAAGAACCTCTTACATTTCAGGATATGGAGAGTGACTGGGTGCGGCTCACGATTATGACTGAAGGCAACCTTGACGTAATGCGGGCGGATACGGGAGAAATCAAATATAGTGTCGCAAGCACCTTAGCAGAAGGGGAAAGGTACTACATGAGCAACTCAGGACGCTACCAAATTGCAGTGGACAGAGCCGGTGGAAAAGTTCGGTTTTTTGATTCGGGCATCGTCAACCATGATGATCACGGGCATGAGTATGAGGCAAAATGGGCCAATGCGGAACTGACCAGTGTTTTGCCAACGCACTTCGCCAGTTCAGGAGGGCATATCCTTATTTTTAATGATGGGGACGGTAGTATCTCATATATCAACGAGGCACAATTGGAAATCCCTTCCTACCAACCTGAGACCTTTCAACTTCAGGGCACGGTAGCGCACCACGGCGCAGGATTCCGATTGGACAACGGTATGTTCGTAGCTACTTTTAAAAATACCAACGAACCTGGGGGAATCCCTCAAATGGTAAAGTTCATTGAGAGCGATGGCACCGTCATTGAGGATAATGGTGGGGTAGAAGTTGTGGGCATCCATGGCGATGCGGTCAACGGCCAGTTTGGGATATTTGGATCAACTGACGGTATTATTTTAGTGGATAACCAAAGTAACATTGACCTTATTCCCAATATTGATGGGTTAAATGGGGAAAGTGGCAATTGGATAGGTACCGTGAAGGGGCACGACAAATCAAATCTGTTCTTTGGTAGATCAAGGAATTTTGGTGTTTTTATGATTGATCCATCCACAAAGAGCATGAGCAATATTTATGCCGGTGCAGATGTGGCCAATGCCATGTTCAGTTTTGATGGCGACTACTTTTTAGTGCATACGACAGATAACCGCGTTTTGGTTTTTGACGGAAAAACCGGCAGTGCCATTACAGACCGTACCGTTGAAATGGCAAATATTCCCAGTTTAGCCGCAAAAAGTGCTAAATCTGAAATGGAAAGCCTTTCCGCAATGGAAGAATTGAGTCCTGTTTTGGTAAGCGCCACCAAATTCCTCTATGTATTGGCACCCAACAGGGCGCAGATCAAAGTTTTGAAAATAGATACCCTTGAGCATGTACACACTATAGAATTGGATGTTCCGGTCATGAGCATCATGAAAAATGGTTTTTACATAGAAGGGGAACAACATGGGGAACATGACCATTAAGCATCAATAAGGCATGGTTTAAAAAGGGCCAATGGACCAAAATGCACCATTTTTGGCACCCAAGGCCCTTTTCCTTTTTCATTTACAATGGAATCTCGCCCAACTCATTTGTAGTTGCCATGAGACTGGGTGTGGCCCTAGTGCACCTGCCTCCATAGGATATCGAATTTTGAACAAAAAGAAAACACCATTATTGAGAATGTCTGCTTTACAAAAAACAACGAATTTTCAACGTAGTTGCTCTAAAACAGGTCATTAAAGACCAAGAAACCCAATTTCTTTATCTCAACACCCACTTTTTTATTACCTTTAAAACATGTTCACTGCTAAAGTAAAAAACTGCATCTCCCTTCTCTTCTTGGCAAGTTTCCTCTTGCTGCGGGTGGGCAATCTGCATGCCGCAACACATACTTTTTCAGATGACGAAGTACAGCATTGTGAGCTATGTGACCTTATGGCACGTTCCAATGAGGCAACTGCCCTGCATATGGCAACACCCCCTGCGGGCATACCGGATTACAATGCAGCGGAATACGATGGCAGGACCCCCTACCTAAACTATAGTGCCCCTGAGCTTCAGGCACCTTATTTCCTATACTTCTTTAACAAACCGCCCCCAACCCGGAACTCAGGATAGCTGCGTCTTTTTGGAAACCAAGTCTGTTTTTCAATTCTTGACGTAACGCTGCGTTCCATTGGCGAGTGTGCCCCATGACGAAGCGGTAGGTCATACGCTATACCCAACCAGCTATACGTACACCCGTACAGAGCGCAGGAAACCATTTTCCGCCACATATCTTAGTTGCCATTTTTAACATCCACAAATGAAAAAATTACCTGTAACCGTTCTTAGCGGTTTTTTGGGCGCTGGCAAGACCACGCTGCTCAACCATATATTGCACAACAAACAAGGTCTTAAAGTGGCCGTGATCGTCAACGACATGAGCGAGGTGAACATTGATGCCCAGCTCGTTCAAAATGAAAACACGCTAAGCCGTACCGAAGAGCGACTCGTGGAAATGAGCAATGGCTGCATTTGTTGTACCCTTCGTGAGGATCTGATGGACGAAGTTGAAAAACTGGCCAAAAAGCAAAGGTTTGATTATCTCCTTATTGAAAGTACCGGTATTTCGGAACCCATTCCAGTGGCACAGACCTTTAGTTTTGCCAGCGAGGACGGCAATGTGGACTTGAGCCGCTTCAGTTACGTGGATACCATGGTCACTGTAGTGGACGCCCTTAATTTTTCAAGGGATTTTTCCAGTGCCGACTATTTGACCCATCGTAACCTAACCGATATGGAGAACGACGAGAGGACCATCGTTAACCTATTGACCGATCAGGTAGAATTTGCCAACGTCATCCTGATCAATAAGATAGACCTTGTCACTGAGGCAGAACTGCGCCATCTGTATGACATTCTTTTCAAATTGAATCCCATGGCAAGAATACTTCCCACAAAGCATTCAGTTGTTGACCTACGCGAGGTCGTGGATACGGGCCTTTTTGATTTTGAGAAGGCAGAAACAGCGGCGGGCTGGATTCGTGAACTGGAGAACGAGCATGTTCCCGAGACCGAGGAGTACGGGATAGGTTCCTTTGTCTTCCGAAGTAAAAAGCCCTTTCATCCCCAACGGTTTTTAGACTATGTGAACAACCGTTTCCCTGGCAACATTATTCGTAGCAAAGGCCTTTTCTGGCTGGCCTCACGCTCCGATCATGCACTGGTATGGAGCACGGCCGGGGGCTCCACCAAAGTGGATGCCGCAGGGGTGTGGTGGGCGTCCATGCCCTTTTCCGAACGCATTACCTTCGCTGCTTTTCTTAACAACCAAAAATTGATAGAATCTGAATGGGCCACCCCTTTTGGAGACCGTAAAATTGAACTGGTCTTCATTGGCCAACATTTGGATGTGCGCAAAATGACCCATGACCTAGAACACTGCTTACTCACCGATAAAGAAATCATCCAATGGAAACGGGGACATTTCCCCACCAAAGATGATTGGCCCATAGCCACCCACCAAGTAACGAACACCTAAAAAACAAAACCTATGATCATTACTGACAATCTCACAAAAAAATATGGCACGCATACAGCGCTCCATAAATTGAACCTGAATGTAAAACCGGGCGATATCTATTGTTTACTGGGTGCCAACGGTGCAGGAAAGACCACCACTATAAACCTTTTGCTGGGTTTTATTGCCCCATCAGCGGGCCATGCCTTCATCAACCAATTGAGCGTGGGCGAAAATCCAAAGGCCACCAAACGGTTCCTGGCCTACATCCCAGAGAACCTAATGCTCTACCCCACCCTCACGGCCGTGGAAAATCTGGATTATTTTTCCGGTATTGCGAAAAAGAAGCTTTCCACAGATGAACTCAAGGGTTTTTTGGAGGAAGCGGGGCTTCAGAGCGATGCTTTTAATAAGCGTATCTCCGCCTTTTCCAAGGGCATGCGGCAAAAAGTGGGCATTGCCATAGCATTGGCTAAAGATGCCAAAGTGCTTTTATTGGATGAACCCACTTCTGGTTTGGATCCCAAGGCCAGTAATGAATTTGGACAGCTTTTACAAAAACTTCGCGCCAAGGGTGTCGCTACACTTATGGCCACCCATGACCTTTTCCGGGCAAAGGAAATTGGCACCCATGTAGGCATTATGAAAGGGGGGCAATTGCACCAAGAGTTCGTAGTGGATAACATTACCCTTAACGAACTGGAACTGTTTTATCTGGAAACAATGGACTTTAAAGAAGCAAAATCATGATCTCAAAAGTAGTTATAAAGGAAACCAAGGAACTGCTGCGGGATGGCCGGGTACGGATTTCGCTCATCATCACCCTCCTTTTGTTGGGAGTGGCCGTATGGATCAGTGCCCGGCAATACCGTCAGGTAAACGAAGCCCATGCAGCGGCGCAGACGGCCGAGCGCAACATCTGGGACAACCAGGGCGAAAAAAATCCCCATTCTGCCGCACATTACGGCACCTATGCCTTTAAGCCCAAGTTCCCGCTGTCATTGGTAGACCAAGGAGTGGACAAATATGCGGGCACTTCCATTTTTCTAGAGGCCCACAACCGCAATGAGGCCCAGTTCAGTGCCGCGGCAGACCAGACCGGCCTGGCCCGTTTTGGCGATCTTACCCCAGACTTTATCCTCTTGTTCATTATTCCCCTGCTCATTATCCTCTTGGGCTACAACAGCTTTACAAAAGAAAGGGAGATGGGCACCTTAACGCTCCTAAAGAGCCAGGGGCTCTCCCAATGGAAATGGATGTGGGGCAAATGGTTGGCCTTGTTCCTTCCCATCTTTTTGATTACCCTCATCCTGTTCCTATTGGCGGGTTCCGTATTGGCCAACATACCGGATTATGGCGTCTTCCAATGGTCTTATTTAGCCACGCTCTTGGGTATTTATCTCCTATACTATATCATTTTCATCAATCTGGTGTTGTTGATTTCGGCCCTGACGAAGAAGTCGGGCATTTCCTTGGTGGTCTCGCTCTGCCTATGGATCGTTGCCTGTTTGGCGGCCCCAAAGGCGGCCAGTAATTTCGCCGAAAGCAAGTATCCCTATCCCACACGGCAAGAATTTGCCGCCAATGTGCTCAAGGACAAACAGTCTGGATTGGATGGGCACAATCCCTGGAGCAAGGAGGCCAAGCTATTGGAAGAGGCCGTTCTAAAGGAATATGGGGTAGACAGCCTGCACCAACT
>CAKZLG010000052.1 GCA_937125035.1 uncultured Maribacter sp.
TGGGTGGAAAAGGCTTGTGCTATTTCGCCGTCAGTGGCATTGATATTGTTGCCCAAAAAAGTGCCCAAGGTCACAAACCAGGCTCCCCAAATAAAGAATTCCAAAAACATCATGGTACACAATTGTACCCTGGTAGCCAATGACATCATTACCGCTTATCTTTTGTAGAACACATAATCCAATGCCAGCGGATCCATTCCTTGGGCCCTAAAATCCATGGCCATTTGCCCCCTGTGGTGCGTGGAATGGTTTAGAATGTGGAACAACATATCCTGCAAGGTATTTGTGAAGAGCCGCCCCTCAGAGTTCTCATAGTCTATGCGCAGGTCAAAAGCGTCGGCATTAGTGATGATCTCAAAAGAGGTTCGTTGGTTTTCGTAGTGCAGCTCTCCCCAATCTGCCAGTGCATGTTTCTGCCACACGGCATAGGTGGCCGGCCTTTTTAAAATACGGGCGTTCCAGATATGATGCGTATTCAAAATATGGCTGAACAGTTCCAATGATTTTTCCGGCACCTTGTCTGCGGCCATGCATGCTTCTATGGTCTTTTTGTTACAATAAAAATTGTAATCAAAAAGTTCGTTGAAAAACTGCTTCATGGCCATTTGGTTGGGATATTATTCAACTGATTTTGATGCTTCCAACAGGAGGTCTCTGGTAGCCTTGATACCCGCTTCCTCGCCCAATTCCCGGCCTTCATACTCCACGCCAATGAACCCGGTGTACCCGGCATCCTTTACGATCTGTAGCATTTTTACATAATCTATCTCACGTTCGTTGCCTTGGGCATCAAATTCGTGGGATTTGGCGCTCACAGCCTTGGCATAGGGCATAAGCTCTTTGACCCCTTGGTAGATATCATACATTTCCGCACAGCCGGAAGCCCAGTCTTTGGGGTCGTTCCTTCGGATACAGAAATTACCAAAATCCGGTAAGGTGCCCACATTGTCAAGGGTCACCTGTTGCATGACCTCGGCATGCAGGGCGGCATTGGAGGAAAGTCCGCCATGGTTCTCCACCAACACATTGATGTTTTTTGTCTTGGCATATTCGCCCAATTTGGTGAGGCCATCCACGGAATTGGCCTTCCATTCTTCTGGGTCACTACTGCCGTTGAGATTCACCCGTATGGCATGGCAGCCCATAGCGGCGGCGGCATCCACCCACTTCTTATGTTTCTCGACGGTCTCATTGCGTTCCGCCTCATCACTAACGGCCAAATTACCTTGCCCATCTACCATGATCAAAACATTTTTAAGGCCATATTTCTCGGCTTCGGCATTGCTCTTGGATACAAAGGCCGCCATGGCCTCTTCGGAATAACCTGCTTCCTCCAATTCTGGGTTGTACAATTGGCTTACGTACTCCAACCCGGTAAAGCCCCAACCTTTGGCCTTTTCCGCAAAAGAATAAGGGTCCACCCCTTCTTCCCTTATCATTCTGTGCATGGACCATTGGGCCAAGGAAAGGTCAAAAAAGGGCTCGGCTTGGGCAACCTCCATCTGGGCATCGGTCGCTGTTGCTTCCTCTGTTTTTTTCTCCTTACAGGCATACGTTCCCATTAATAATAATGTGCATACCACTACAAAGGATATTGTCCTAAATCCGTTCGTTTCCATCCTGTTCATTTTAAATTGGTTATGTTAGAAAAAAATCAAAAGTAGGGTTTTCGTGTATTTGCTAAATGCCCATTTCACTAAGAAATCCCCACTAAGAATTGTGCTTAAATGTATATAATTAATTTTATATTTGATAAATTTAGAAAATAAACAATTTCCATGAGCAAATTTTATTACAATGATGAGCAGGAATCGTATGATGCGATTGTTGTGGGAACGGGCATTAGTGGTGGTTGGGCCGCCAAGGAACTTTGTGAGAATGGCCTAAAGACCCTTATTTTGGAGCGGGGCCGCATGGTGACCCACATTGAGGACTACGAAACGGCCAACATGGACCCATGGGACTTTCCACACGGAGGCCAGCCCACCAGGGAGATATTGGAAAAACAGCCCAAACAGAACCGTACGGGCTATACTACCAACCAAGCCCACAACATGTGGTTTGTAAATGATTTGGAGCATCCTTACAACGAGATAAAACGCTTTGATTGGATGCGCGGATATCACGTAGGGGGCCGATCCTTGCAATGGGGGCGGCACAGCTACCGTTGGAGCGATTTGGATTTTGAAGCCAACAAGAAAGAGGGTATTGCCGTGGATTGGCCCGTACGCTATAAGGATATTGCCCCATGGTATGACAAAGTGGAATCCTACATTGGGGTAAGCGGTGAGAACCTGGGCCTGCAACAGTTGCCAGACGGGCAGTTCCTGCCCATGATGGAGTTGAACTGTGTGGAGGAACATTTTCGTGAAAAAGTGGCCGAAAATTTTGATGGCCGTGTGGTGACCGCCGGTCGCGTG
>CAKZLG010000053.1 GCA_937125035.1 uncultured Maribacter sp.
CTGCCCAAAAGTTCTTTCTGTGTTTTGGTGATCCGCTCCAAAAAATCCGGTTGCAGTTTCCACTTGGTATCAGGGTTCCTGCGAAGTACTCCAAGCCCGGTACAGGGAGCGTCTATCAACACCCGGTCTGCACTGCCGTACAGTTTTTTGAATACCTTGGTAGACGTTATGGGCCTGGGGTCTATATTATGTGCGCCGTTTCTTCTTGCCCGCCGCTTCAGCTCTTTTAGCTTACTTTCATAAATGTCCATGGCTATCAATTGGCCCTTGTTTTCCATTATGGCCGCCAGGTGCAAGGATTTTCCACCCGCACCGGCACAGGTGTCAACGACCCGTTGTCCGGGCTGTACGTCCAACAGCGCCGCCACCATTTGAGAAGAGGCGTCCTGCACTTCAAACAGTCCGTTTTTAAAAGCCTGTGTTACAAAGACGTTGGCCCGTTCCGGTAAGCGTAGGGCCCAGGGGTATCCTTTTATGGGTTCAGCCACAATACCTTCATCCAATAAGGTTTTCCTTAGATTTTCCTTGGTGGTCTTTAAGGTGTTGGTGCGCAAAATAACTTCTGCAGGCTCGTTGAGTTTGGCTATTTCAGCGGTCCATAATTTTTCCCCCAGACTTTTTTCGCAAAGGGCATCCAACCAATCAGGAAGGGCTTCACGGTATTTTCTTATTTTGGAGAGCTCATCAAACCGGCCTTTGATGCGTCTTTCCGGTGTGGGCTCTATTTGTTTCCAATCGGGTAATTTTATGCCGGAAAGGACGGCCCATACGGCCCACATCCTAAATAAATCGGGTCTGCTGAAGGGAGGTTTCACCTCTGCTATTTCCGCGTAAAGTCTTTTGTAGCGGACCATTTCATACGTGGTCTCTGCAATGAACCCGCGGTCACGGGCACCCCATCGCTTATCGAATTTTAAGACCTTTTGCACCACTTTGTCCGCATATTCGCCCTCATTGAAAATAAGGTGAAGCGCATCCACAACGGCAAATACGAGGTTTCTGTGCAATTTCATAGCCTAAAAATCTTAAATTACGGCTGCAAAGGTATTGTTTTGTAAGCGATTCCGATGAACTATTAAGAACTTTGTAGCTATGAGATTAGTATTTATAAGCCTGGTATTGGTCGTTTTTACAGCTTGTGAAAGACCTAAGGAGGCGCCCAAATTCACTTCTGTTTCAGTGACCGATGTCCATGTGGATAGCTTTAGCGTACGCGCCATTACTTTTTTGGACAAGAACACCTTGGCCTTTGCCGGAAACAAAGGGCTCTACGGCAGCGTGGATATCAATTTGGGCAAAGTGATGACGAACACTATGCGGTATGATACCATAACCCCGGAATTCCGTGCGGTGGCAAATACCAAGAGCGATTTTTTTATGCTCTCCGTAGGTTCCCCGGCCTTACTCTACAAAACGGGCAATAATGGACAAATGCAGTTGGTCTATAAAGAAGAGGGCGATGGGGTCTTTTACGATGCGCTTTCTTTCTTTGATGATAAAGATGGTATTGCGATAGGCGACAGTGGCCATGGGTGTCTGGCCATTCTCTTGACCCGGGATGGCGGGGAAACTTGGAGTAAAGTGTCTTGTGAATCCCTGCCCAGGGCGGAGGAAGGGGAAGGTGCTTTTGCCGCCAGTAACACCAACATTGAGACCATAGGGGACAAGGTATGGGTGGCCACCTCAGCGGGACGAATCTACTTCTCTGCCGATCGGGGAGATCATTGGCAGGTGATCAATACGCCAATGGGAAGTGATGTGGAGACGCAGGGCATTTATTCGATTGATTTTTATAATGAAAATGCCGGATTTGCCATAGGTGGGGATTATACCCAACCCCAGGATAACGAAAAAAATAAAATACGGACCGATGACGGGGGTGCCACTTGGACAGCCATGGCAGAGGGTAGAGATCCCGGGTATAAAAGTTGTGTGCAATTTGTGCCTAATACCTACGGAGAAGGATTGGTAGCGGTGGGCTTCACCGGTATCTCCTATTCTTCTGACGGGGGCAACCGCTGGGCAGAACTCAGTAAAGAAGGTTTTTATACCCTGCATTTCATCAATGATTCCGTGGCCTATGCGGCGGGCAAGAACCGTATCTCACGTTTAACTTTCAAATAAAAGTCATAGGGAGCTCACAATGGAAGCACCTTTAAGCGTGCTTATTGCCCTAAAAAAAAGTGTAAATCACATACCATTGCCATAGGACCTCGTTGGGTGGTCTCTCATGCTTTGGACATTTTTTATTGCCCTTATTGAGTAGGCTTCTTTTGGGAAAGCCCTCCTTACGGCTTGCCCCCACGGTTGTCCCGATATTGCTGTATGAGCTTTCTCTTGAAATCCTCTTCAGATTTCATGAGCAGCAAGACCTTCTTGGCAGGGATGATTTTTCTCATTTGGCCTAAAAATGCTTCCTGTTCCTGTTGTTTTTCCTTTTCCAAGGCGATCAGTTTATCCACAAGGGCCTCGGCCTCCGTGTCCTTTAAGGATTCCATGTTTCGTAAGGGACCCCTGATTTCTCTTCGTTCCATTCTTCTGAAAGTGTTCATTTGCTCTTCATGGGCATTGTATACGGGCCAAAAGGCCTGTGCCTCCTCTGGGGCAAGGTTCAATTGCTCTGTGATAAAGGCTACCTTGAGCGATTTTATTTTTTCCATGTACGGCCTGTTCTGGGCAAAACCGTTGAGCGCAAAGCACAGCGCTATGGTAATCATTATCTTAGTCATCATTTTCCAAATTAAGTTCATTTATATGGTCTACATGATTGGTAAGGTATTCCAGCATCTGTTCCTCAGAAAGGTTGAGATGGGCTGGCACATCTTCTAAGGGTAAGAATTCGGCTATCTCATAAGAGGAGAGGCCAAGGTCATTATTTTCCAAATACGCTTCAATATCCTCATGGGCCAGATCCTCAAAGGTAATGCTTGGTTGCAGTTCCCTGCCAAGGCCCACGGCCAAGAGCACGAGCACTGCTACGGAGGCGGCGATCCAGATGTGTTTTTTATAAGGATGGAGCGGAATTACCTTGGCCTTGGGGCGTCTTCTTTCGTCCAATTGACCAAGTAGTTCCTCAAAATAGCCTTGAGGTACGGTAAACCCGCTATTTTTAGGGATGACGCTCTTTGGTTGCGCCAATTTTCCTTTAAGTCGCTCCCCAAAGTTCTCAAAATAGCCTTCCGGCGTATTGAACGGTTGCTGTGTTGATTTCTGTTTCATGTTTCTTTTAAAAATGCTTCCAACTTTTTCACGGCCAAATGATAGGATGCTTTCAAGGCACCCACGGAAGTTTCCAATATTTCCGATATTTCGCCATATTTCAACTCATCATAATACTTCATGTTGAAGACCAGTTTTTGCTTTTCGGGCAGTGTGGCAATGGCCTGTTGTAATTTCAACTGTATGGCATCGCCCTCAAAATAAACATCCGCCTGTAAGCTGGCCATCATCCTTTCTTGATGTTCGGTATCCGAAAAGCCCATTTTTTTGGATCTCTGGGCCAAAAAGGTCAAAGCCTCATTGGTGGCAATCCTGTACATCCAGGAAAACAGTTTGCTCTCGCCCTTAAAGTTTCCTATATGCCGGTATACCTTTATAAAGGTGTTCTGAAGCACGTCATCCGCATCATCATGTACCAAAACAATGCGCCTTATGTGCCAGTATAGACGTTCTTGGTAGGTGCCCACCAAGGCTGTAAAGGCTTTTTCCCGTGTCGCTTTTGTCTGAAGTTCCTTGATCAGGTCTTTTTCCGATATCAATGAAAGGCAATTTGGTTCCTCTGTTTGACTTTAAAATTAAGAAAAGGTTTAATGGGGTCTCTGATTTTTTGGGTGATTTGCCACCAAGAGGTGGGTCTGTTACAAAGCAATTTCCATAACAACATATTCCAAACCTCCTTTTATGAAGGTCTGCGAAGTGCTCACCATTCCAAATTTTCCATAAAAGGAAGTGGCATTGACCCGTGCGTTGCACCACACCTTGGTTACGTTTCGTTCCTTTAAATGATCAAATAGGTGTTGTAGCAGCATGGTGCCGTACCCTTTTCCTTGTTCCGGGACCACGGTGGCCAATTTGCGGAATTGGGCGGTTTGGTCTTGGACAAAAACGGATATCACCGCTACCAAACGGTCTTGTAGGTAGCCCCCAAAATGGGTGCCGTCCCCGTCATTTGGAAGTATGACGTAAGCCATGGGTTTGTTGGGCCACATGACCGCCTGCCGTATGGGCCAGGTAAGTTGGTAGGGTATGGTGATGATCTCCATCTAGGTTGGGTTATAGGGGACATGCGTAAAGGGGAGCTACCCCATGGACTGCATGTCCACCAATTTGCGATACGTTCCGTT
>CAKZLG010000054.1 GCA_937125035.1 uncultured Maribacter sp.
CCATTCCCTTTCTGACCTTGGACGACCTTTCCCTGAAGCTTGAGGCAAAGGAAGGACCGGCCCTGATCCTCCTCTTAGATCAACTTTCTGATGTGCGTAATTTTGGGGCCATCATCAGAACGGCCGAATGTACCGGCGTGGATGCCATTATCATACAAAATAAAGGTGCCGCGCCTGTGACCGCGGATACCATTAAGACCTCCGCCGGGGCGGCATTTAAAGTGCCGATCGTAAAAGTGGACCATCTCAAGGATGCCGTTTTCTATTTACAGGCCATGGACATACAAGTAGTGGCTGCCACGGAAAAGGCGCCCAACCATGTATACGACGTTTCCTTTACAGGACCCACGGCCATCGTCATGGGCGCGGAGGACAAGGGCATTTCCCCATCCATCCTTAAAGCTTCCAATGCCTTGGCCAAATTGCCCCTATTGGGCGAAATTGGTTCGTTGAACGTATCGGTTGCCTGCGCGGTCTTCCTTTACGAGGCGGTTCGCCAACGGCTTTAGTCCCCTTGTGGTTTTTTGGTGTTTTCCTTTTTATAGATATACTTGATGTGGATTTCAGTTGTGCTATCAGGCTCCTCCAGTTCTTCGGAGGGGACAAAATTTCCATCCGCATCAAAATGCTTCAGAAAAGGATCTTCATCCGCATCAAAATCATCTTGCTCCCAAGTGTAGCTCGTTCTTGAAAAACCGGTATGCTTAATGACCATGGCCAAAAAGATACCGGCAAGGAACCCACCCAAATGACCTTCCCAAGACATGCCTTCCTTTACTGGGAATATATACCAGAGAAGACTTCCATAGAGAAACACCACAATCAAGGAAAGGGCCACCAACCGATAGTATTTTGTAAAAATGCCCTTAAAAAAGATAAAACTGGCCAGCACATAGATCAACCCACTGGCCCCAATATGGTAGGAGTCCCTACCTATGGCCCACGTAACGAGACCCGAAAGAAACAGTCCCCATAAAATAACGGTCCATGCACTGTTCCTGTAAAAGTAAAAGAGCATGGCGGTAAGCACGGCCAAGGGAATGGTATTATTGTACAGATGGCGCAAGGAGCCATGAATGAACGGACTCAGAACAAGTCCCCTAAGCCCTAAGAAAGACCGGGGGGCAATCCCCAAGTGATTGAAATTTAATCCATTGGCCACTTCCATCCAATACACGGACCAGATAAGCAACACCAAGGCCAAAGGCACCAAGACCATGCTGTTATTGCCCTGAAAAGGGGAGTGTTCCTTCATAGCATATTCACTTTTAGCAAAAACCCGACCAAAGGGCCCCACTCGGAAAATTTGTCACGACCAACGGCCTTTCCCATAAAGGTAAACCCTTTAAAGGCAACTTTATTTTACTTTTGTGGTATGAATGAACCTTTGGCAGAACGGGTTAGGCCCAAGACCCTTGAAGAGTATATAAGCCAACACCATCTTATTGGCAAGGACGGAGCCCTTACACATCAAATAAAAAAGGGCATGGTCCCCTCCTTGATCCTATGGGGCCCTCCAGGAACCGGAAAGACCACTTTGGCCCATATCATAGCCGAAGAGAGCAAAAGACCCTTCTATGTGCTCAGCGCCATTAACAGTGGCGTAAAGGATATACGGGAAGTGATTGAAAAAGCAAAACAGGCTGGTGGACTTTTTACCGCAAAGAACCCCATTCTCTTTATTGATGAAATACATAGGTTCAGTAAATCCCAACAAGACTCCCTACTGGGTGCTGTGGAACGGGGTTGGGTGACCTTGATCGGGGCCACGACCGAAAACCCCAGTTTTGAGGTCATCCCCGCTCTGCTTTCCCGGTGTCAGGTCTACATCCTCAATGCCTTTGGAAAAAAGGATTTGGAGGCCCTGTTGCAGCGGGCCATGACCCTTGATCCCATTTTACAAAAAAAGGAGATCATCCTTAAGGAGACAGAGGCACTACTGCGACTTTCTGGGGGAGATGGGCGGAAATTGTTGAATATTTTTGAGCTGGCCATCAATGCGCTTGGGGATGGCCCCATTGTCATAACGGACACCGTAGTGCAGGAAAAGGCACAGAAGAACACCGTTCTTTACGACAAGACCGGTGAGCAACACTACGA
>CAKZLG010000055.1 GCA_937125035.1 uncultured Maribacter sp.
CGGATGATAAAGGCTGTGTTTCAACCCCTTTTCCAGCAACCATTGCCGAACCAACACCGATTGTATATACCACTTCAGATGTACCCATCACCTGTGATTCGGGCACGGGAACCACCAATCCAGGGCAAATTTCCATCTCAGGGGTTTCCGGAGGAACCGCAGAGTATACCTATATTTTAACGGGAAACAATGGTATTGTGCCCCAAACGCATACTACTACGCCCATTGACCGCGACCATACGTTCACGGTCTTGGAATTTGGAATTTATCAGATAGATGTGGTAGATGCCAACGGCTGTGCTTCCTTTACCACGGAAATCGTTGCCTCACCGCCCAATGATCTGGACATAGATGTTACTACGGCCACTACGGATTGTTTGGTGGGCGGAACCGCTATCGTTTCCGTGGGTGCTGCTGTGGGAAGTGGTAATTATGAGTTCGCTATTCTGGAAACCTATTTGCCTCCCTATTCTTCCACTTACCAGCCTGCAGATGTCCCTGGTGGGGACACGGCTACGTTTACTGGCCTTACTCCGGGCATTACCTACACCTTTGTCGTTTTTGACCTGACCACCAATTGTTACTATTTTGAAGAGGCGGCAGCGCCTATCAACACACCGTCTATGATGATGGCCACCTTAGATGCCGTGAACAATGTAAGTTGTACCGGAGCGGCAGATGGCAATCTCTCGTTTACCTTCTCAGGATTTGATGTGGCCGCCACAGATGTACAATATGAAATTTTCAATAGGCAGTCCAATGTAACCACAGGGTATTCCGCTACATCAAGTGTAAACCCACCTAGCACGGTAACCATCACTGATTTTGCAACCCTGCCCCCAGGGGAGTATTACCTGTTATTGACGGAAGTGGGCGGGCCCAACAACGGTTGTTCCGTGGATGGGGGCACCTTTACCATCAGGGAGTCGGTTAACGCTCTGGATCTTGATGTGGCTTCCCCGCAAAATGACTATTGTAATCCCGATGCCGGGGTGATCACTGCCGTGGGCAGGTTTGGTACGGCACCCTATGAATACCAGTATTTACCCAATACGGCCCCGGCTCCTTTGGCAGGTGATGCCGGTTGGGCGGCCAATACCAGCGCCAATGTGGAGGCGGGCGGCTATATTGTCTATGTAATGGACGCCTATGGCTGTATTTTCCAACGGCCCATTACGGTATTGGAAGACCCTAGCCCGCTGATCAGCTTGGCCATTGTTGACGAGTGCGTGGAGGAAGGAACCTTCCAAGTAATGGTAACGCTGGATAATCCTTTGGTGGCTTCGGCACCCTTCCAAATCCGGATAAATGGCAACGCGTATCAGAACTTTACGTTTAATGGAAGCAACCAGTATGTGGTTACCGGGCTTAGCTCGGGCCTTGCCCAAACCATTGAGGTACGCGATTTAAATGGCTGTTCTGTAGTTGAAAGCTTTGACATTCAACCGCCCTTGCAGTTCAATGCCTCCCTAACAACTTTATTGGATTGTGAAGTGGCCCCGGCCAACAATGCGGAAATCACGATTGCTGTCACTACCGGATCGGGTTCTTATGATTATGAAATTGATGGCCCTGGTGCCGTGGACCAGTCCAGAACGGCCATGGGCGGCACAAGCATTACCTGGGCAGGCGCCAGCGTGGATGGCAGTTATACAGTTACGGTCTATGATACCAGTACCGCGGTGCCCAACTGTTTGGGCAGCATGGTGGTGAATGTGCCCCCAGCCGTAACGCCCAACCTTTCCGTATCCGCTTTCACTGAGGTGACTTGTCATGGCGCTGATGATGGCTCCATTACGGTGACCAGCACTGACGTGGGCACGGGACCCTATACATATGAAATCATTTCAGGCCTTGGTAGCAGTGCGATATTCCCAATAGTGCCTACCACAAGTACGGCCCTGAGGGCAACGTTTAACGGACTTCAAGGCTTGGTGGGAGCCGGCATCACCTACACCATCAGGGTCACCGCGGCCAATGGTTGTTTTACGGACATCACCCAAGTGATCACCCAGCCAGAGCCCATTACCAACGTGAATGCCATCGTTACGGAATTTATGTGCACAGTGGGCAATAATGAAAATAATGCCACTATCACAATAGATGGAGCGGCCATTACCGGGGGTTCTGGAAATTATGTGCGCTATGAGTTCATTGAGGAGGATGACCCCAATACGGCGGCTGTGGAAGCGCCTGTGGTGGTACAATCCGGAACCAATACTGTTTATACAGAAACCAATACGGCCGGCGGTAGTTATACGATTAATGTATATGACAGCAACGGTTGTTTGGGCTCCACTACGGCCGTAATCGTTCCTTTTGACGAATTGATTTCCGCCACGGCAACCGTTACCAACACGGTTACCTGCACCCCTGGCAATGACGGTGAGTTGACCATGAACGTGGTCTCCACGTTGGCCGACCCTTCTAGATTTGAGTACAGTATTGATAATTGGGCCACTGACCAGACATCCAACGTATTTGGAGGATTGGCGGCTGGCGCTTATACCATACAAGCGAGACATTTGGATACCGGTTGTATTATTTCTGCCACCCAAACGCTATTGGAACCCAATACCTTTGCCATCAACGTGGTCAGAAACAGCGATGTGGTCTGCTTTGGCACTGCTACTGGCGCGGTGAACTTTGAATTGGTCGATGCCACCTACCCTGGTGGGTTCACATGGACCGTGTATGATACCAATGGTACCTTGGCCGATACGTTGGACGATATTGTGGTAATTTCCAACACAGAGCCCACCAATGGCCCAACCGCGGATGTGAACCTTCCTGCTGGAAGTTATTACGTATCCGTCAGTCAAGATAATAATCCTTTCTGTGAGAATACAGAGGCATTTACCATTGCAGGACCACCTGCTGCCATAACAGCGGCTATTGATATAACCGAAATCACTTGTCTTCCCGGGAATGATGGTATTATAGATATCATCAACCCTGCAGGTGGATGGGGCGGTTATACCTACTATATTGGTGTGGCTGCACCAAGCGCCCCATCAGATTATTTGACTGCCCCATCTTTGGGAGGCCTTTTTGCAGGCACCTATCAGGCATGGGTCAGGGATGCACAAGGTTGTGAGCAATTGATAGATGACACCATTGTGTTGACAGATCCCACGCCTATCACTGCCACCCTTCAGGTGAACCAAGAGAACTGTACCAATTTACAGGGAGAGCTTGAAGTGGTAGGAGTTTCTGGCGGACAAGGATCAAATTACACCTATCAACTGATACTGAACGGTACAAATCTCCGATCGCCCCAGAATACGGGCCTATTTTCAGGCCTTGGCGCCGGAAGCTATGAGGTATTGCTTACCGATCAATGGGGCTGTTCCTTTACCACGCCTGCTGAATTGCTGTATGAAGAAATGAACTTGACCACCACTGTGATCAAGGAAATGGATTGTACACTAAATCCCGGTGGGGAGATCACGGTCAGTGTTACCGGTAGCTCTGCTAACCTTGAGTTTATAATGACCACGCCCTTGGGTACTGTTGTTACCCAAGCTTCAGGCATTTTCGCCACGCTAATGGAAGTGGGCACCTACACGTTTGTGGTACGGGACTTGGAGACTGCAAACCCTATTTGTGAGAAAACCATCACACAGACTTTGGATGCCCCTGTAGACCCTGTTCTTTTGACCTCAACCGTTACGGATATCAGCTGTTTTGGTGGAAATGATGGTCGTATCAGGGCCAATCTAGACCCCGTTACGAACGTAGACCCCGTCTACCAATATGAACTGTATGCCATGTCCAATTTGGTCACCCCATTGGCTGGCCCACAGAACAGTCCGTTGTTTGAAAACCTTTCTGCTGGAGATTACCTGGTAAGGGTCATCTCAAGCAAGGGCTGTGATGCTTTTAGGGATGAGACGATAGGCGAGCCTACGGAATTATTGATCAATGCTTCGGCCACTGCCTTTGCTTGTGCTCCAGATAATAGCACCACTAATTCCGTCATTACGGTGTCTGTGCTAGATGGCTTAACCACTCCTGGAACCTCCTCAGGCACATCGCCCTATTTGTACAGTATTGATGATGTAAACTACCAAACCTCCAATACCTTTACCGTATTGGATACGGGTGTGGACCAAACCATAACCGTCTATGTAACAGATGGCGAAGGATGCCCGGCAACGGACACCATTACTATTGAGGCATTGAATACCTTTACGGCCAATGTGGCCCAAGATGTGGCCATTACTTGTCAGAACGATGAAAGGGTAACAGTATCTGTTACGGAGATTGCAGCTCCAGGAGATGTGTATGCCATAGAATTACTGCCCATACCCAATGGTAATGGAATCTTGGTATCCAGTACCAATACCTCTGCCACGTTTGATTTGAACAGTGTGGGCAATTATACCTTTAGGGTCACCAATACCACGACCAATTGTTACGCGGATACCGCTCCGTATACGATTGCCCCCTTTGATTTCATTGGGGTATCGATCACCGCGGCTTCGCCGGTTACCTGTTTCGGGGATGGAAACGGATCCTTAGCGCTTTCTGTTAGTGGTTACACAGGTAATTATAATTACCAAGTGTACGATGGTGCCGGGAACCCTGTTGGGGCATTGGTGAGCACGGATACTTCGGTAAACCCTAGGACCGTGGGAGGTCTTTCAGGCGGAAATTACTACGTGACCATTACCGCAACGGACGTTCCCTTGTGCGATGACAGCAGTAATACGGTTACCATATCATCTCCTGATCTGCCCTTGGTGGCCAATGTAGATGTCCTGTCCGAGCCCACGTGTACCAATGATCAAGGTGCGATCTTGATCGACCCCATTGGGGGCTATGCCCCTTACGGTATTGTAATGACCCATACGGCCACGGGACAAAACTATTCGGCCAATGGAGTACAATCCATCGTTTTTAGCGAATTGCCCGCAGGCAACTTTGATATTACCGTAACGGACCAAGTTGGCTGTGTTTTTACGGCTACCCAAATTTTGAATCCTGCAACACCCATAGTGGCCAATGCCACCCCATTGGTCACTGATCTCGCCTGTTATGGCGATACTGGCGCCACTGTTTCCGGAGTGGTGACGGGTGGGGGCAGTGGTTCCTATGAATATCAATTGAACTACTACGATGCTACGGGCACTACGATCGTGGCGTCCACCGCGGCACAGCTCAGCCCTGATTTTAATGATTTGGGCGCCGGCATCTATAGCATTACGGTGATTGATGGTTGGAGCTGCGATGTAGAGACCAATACCGTTGAGGTACGGGAACCTACAAGAGTACAAGCGCTATTGTTGCGCACCGACCCGTTGACCTGTGCCACAGGTGTGGAATTTGAACTATCGGCCACCGGCGGAAGCGGCACCTATGAATATAGCGTGGACAATGTAACCTACTTGCCCATGACAGGCAACACCGTAGCCTTGCCAGAGACAGGCACTTTTGGGGCCGGCACCTATCAATATTATGTTAGGGACGCCATAAATGGTTGTGAGGCGGCCCTCTCCAATGCCATTACGGAAGATGTCATTGACCCATTGACCCTACTTGTGGACTATTCAGCAGCCTATATCAATTGTACGGGCGAAAGTACCGCCGCCATTTATGCAGAAGCGTTTGGAGGATTAGGAAACTACCAGTTCTCCCTATATGCCGATGCTTCCTTATCTGTGGCTTCCCTACTTGTAGGCCCACAGCCCATAGGGGAGTTCAGAAATTTGCCGGCCGGCACCTATTATGTGGTCGCGGCCAGCGCTGATTGTACCGCCCCAGCGGAAGAAGTGATCATTACGGAACCAACACCCTTGGTCTACACGGAAGACGTAATGGACGTTAGTTGTGCCGGGGAGGGCGATGGCAGTATAACCGTAACGCTTTCTGGCGGGGCGGGCGGCTATCAATATGCCATCTCGCCCAATTTGAATCAATTTGACACCGTCAATACCTTTACGGACCTTGCCCCTGGGGAGTACACCATTATAGCACAAGACCAAAATGGTTGTTTTGAATATCTGACCTATACCATTATGGAACCCACCATGCTGCAAGTGGAGGCCACCCCAACACCGGAAATATGCATTGACAGTGCGGATGGCAGTATTTCCTTGGACATTACGGGCGGAACAGCACCTTATAGGACGGCCATCAATGCCAACCAAGAAGCTGATTTTGTGCTGGACCGCACTTTGTTCACGGACCTTGCCGCCGGCAATTATCTCATTTTTGTGAGGGATGCCAATGATTGCGAGACCAACATGGTTGTGGATATAGTGCCCGGCGTTGATTTGAGCGCCACGGTGACCCCGGTCTATGAATGTACCGGCGATATGCCAGAAAATTATGTGAACATCACCCTAGCCGATCAAACGGTACTTGGAGATGTAATGTATGCCTTGGATTCAACCGATGCCACGGCCCTACAATTGAACCCGGATTTTAGGAACATTGCGCCAGGCGACCATTACATTACCATAGCCCACGCCAATGGCTGTGTGTTCACAGTGGACTTCAACATAGCCGCTTTTGAACCTTTGACCCTAGCCCTTGAGCAAAGGAACCTTAACGAGATAACGGCCTTGGCAGAAGGAGGCAGGGAAGGGTATACGTATTATTTTGATGGTATTGACAACGGAAATGACAATACCTTCTATATCAATAGAACGGACACGTATGAGGTTAGGGTAGTGGATGAAAATGGTTGTGAGGCCATTGCCAACATCGCCATGGAGTTCATAGACATTGAGATTCCCAACTTCTTTACACCTGATGGTGATGGTCAAAATGATTTCTGGATACC
>CAKZLG010000056.1 GCA_937125035.1 uncultured Maribacter sp.
TTAGTGCAACGGCACATACATTTTATTGATTATTGATGCCTACACACCGGTAAACCCTTTTGTGCTTGCTTGCCATATCCTCAGGCGCATGGAGCTCCGCGATGCAACCTTCCTATTTGGTGCTAAACGTTTAAGTTGAATACCCGTTTTAGTGACAATTTAAGGAGAAAAGCATCAGCGGTTCTTTGTTTGCTTATACGATGGTACAAAACCGAAAAATTTAGGGGCAGAGCGTTAAGGTTTATAACAAACACGATGGTTTTCATGCTACAGTAAGTATCTTTGTATTCTATGACAAAGGCTATGCTCAACGTAGAAAACATCCGTAATGATTTTCCCATTTTAAAAAGACAGGTCAACGGCAAACCCTTGGTCTATCTGGACAACGCTGCCACTTCCCAGACCCCAAAACAGGTCATGGATGCCATTGTGGATTATTATTCCCATTACAATGCCAACATCCATAGGGGCGTGCACACCCTTTCCCAAGAGGCAACGGATATCTACGAACAGGCGCGTGTAAAAATCCAAAAGCATTTCAATGCGGCCAAGGTTCACGAAATCATTTTTACTTCGGGTACCACGCATGGTATCAATTTGGTGGCGAACGGCTTTTCTTCGCTCATAAAAAAGGGTGATGAAGTCTTGGTCTCCGCCATGGAGCACCATTCCAACATTGTGCCTTGGCAAATGCTCTGTGAGCGTACGGGTGCTGTTTTAAAGGTCATCCCCATGAACCAAGAAGGAGAACTCTTGATGGATGCCTACAGCGATATGTTGACCGAACGTACCAAACTGGTCTTTTGCAACCATATTTCAAATGCTTTGGGGACCATCAACCCCATAGCGGAAATCATTGAAAAGGCGCATAAGGTAGGTGCTGCGGTGCTCATAGATGGTGCCCAAGCGGCTCCCCATCTGGTGGCCGACGTGCAAGCGCTGGATGTGGATTTCTATGTGGTCTCAGCGCACAAGCTGTGTGGACCTACCGGCATTGGCGCCCTTTATGGCAAAGAGGCGTGGCTCAACAAACTACCGCCGTACCAAGGCGGGGGCGAGATGATCGCTGAGGTTACTTTTGAAAAGACCACCTACGCGGATCTGCCCCATAAATTTGAGGCGGGTACGCCCAATATCTGTGGCGGAATTGCTTTTGGGGCGGCCTTGGACTACCTTCAAAAAATTGGTTTTGGGAACATTGCGGCCTATGAAAATGAATTGTTGACCTATGCCACGGCCGAACTATTGAAAATCCAAGGACTCAAGATCTACGGTACGGCTTCAGAGAAAACTTCCGTGATATCCTTTAATATTGAGGGCATCCACCCCTATGACATTGGGACCATCTTGGACAAAATGGGCATCGCCGTCCGTACCGGGCACCATTGCGCACAGCCCATTATGGACTTTTATAGGATACCGGGCACGGTAAGGGCCAGCTTTGCCTTCTACAATACCATGGCAGAGGTGGATGCGTTGGTACAAGGGGTTCAAAAGGCGAAGGATATGCTACTGTAACGTGGGGCACATCCATGGCACAAACAGTTGAAAAGCAGTGATTCTTATTGTACTTTTGTAAAAAAGGAAGCGATGGAGATAAAAGAGATCCAAGAGGAAATCGTAGATGAGTTCGCCATGTTCGAGGATTGGATGCAGCGCTATGAATACATGATCGCGTTGGGTAAATCCCTCCCGTTGATAGCAGATGAGTATAAGAACGAGGACCACATTATAAAAGGCTGTCAGAGCAAGGTATGGGTACACGCCGCCTTAGAAGGGGACAAATTGGTCTTTACGGCAGACAGTGATGCCATCATCACCAAAGGCATCATTGCCATCCTCATACGTGCTTTTAGCAAGCAACGCCCACAAGATATAATTGATGCCGACACCACCTTTATTGATGAGATCGGCCTTAAGGAACACTTGTCCGCCACAAGGGCCAATGGGTTGGTGAGCATGATCAAGCAGATCAAATTGTACGCCGTGGCCTATCAAACCCAATTAAATTAATTACCATGAGTGAAGCTATAGAAGAAATGGACACCACGGAACTTGGCGAAAAAATCGTAAAGGTCCTCAAGACCATATATGATCCGGAAATCCCTGTTGATATTTACGAACTAGGGCTCATCTATGACGTTTTTGTCAATGAGGAGCATGATGTAAAGATTTTAATGACCCTTACTTCCCCCAATTGCCCTGTTGCAGAGACCCTGCCCGTTGAGGTGGAGGAGAAAGTAAAGTCCATAGATGCCGTTAAGGATGCTGAGGTGGAAATCACTTTTGATCCCCCATGGACGCAGGACCTAATGAGCGAAGAGGCGAAATTGGAGCTCGGTCTTTTGTAAAAGAACCTTGGCCGCCAAGAAAGGCCATAGAAAAAACAACACCCACATACGCCATGGAAGATGAAATCATAAATAGAGTGGCCCAGAGCAAATTGGTGACCATTGACCTGGAGGATCATTACCCAAAGGGAGAACGATTGGTGTTGGACATTAAGGATTGGCTCTACGAGGGCCTGATCGTGCGGGAAAAGGAGTTTCGCCAATATGTACAAGAGCATGATTGGGAGCAGTACAAGGATGCCCATGTGGCGCTGACCTGCTCTACGGAGGCCATTGTGCCCGGCTGGGTCTACATGTTGTTGGCCACCCACCTACAGCCCCATGCCACGAAAGTGGTACAGGGCACCCTGATGGATTTGGAGACCGCCCTTTACCAAGACGTCATAAAGGAGTTGGATGTAAGTGGCTATACGGATAAGCCTGTGATCATTAAGGGCTGTAGCCACAAACCGGTGCCTCCCAACGCCTATCTCTGGCTTGCCCAAAAAGTACAGCCGGTGGCCAGGTCCGTTATGTACGGGGAGGCTTGTTCCTCCGTGCCCCTTTACAAAAGAAAATGATTTTTTTAGGGTCACAGAAGTGACTATTCTTACTTTTGCGTTTCTATACTTAATAAACACCAAACACATGAAAAAAATAATCGCAACCATCGGATTGCTATTTGTATGCGCCTTTACCTATTCACAGACAGAAGAGGAACTAACGGAAGAAATGGCTCCCAAGAAAGATTCCATTGCAGCCATACAGGCTAGGGTAGATGCCCTACAGGCAAAAATCGATGCCCTGCCCGGCTGGAAAAAGGGCGCTTTTGGTACCATTGGTGCCAACCTAACGAGTTTCAATAACTGGTATGCCCAAGGAACGCCCAATAATGCCGCTGGCAATATAGGGGTCACGGTAAATGGTTTTGCCAACTTGAACCAAGAAAAGTTTTTCTGGAGAAATTCAGGAAACATCAATTTGGCTTGGATTAAGTTTGATGATAAGGACAACCCAAATGACGATGACAGTTTTAAGCAAGCTGCAGATGTGTTTACCATTACTTCTTTGTACGGTCGTAAATTGAGCGAAAAATTCGCCCTATCCGGCTTGGGGGAATACAGGACCACCATCTTGGACAACTTCAACGACCCAGGATACCTTGATTTGGGTGTGGGTGCCACTTGGACTCCCATTACAGACCTAGTGGTTGTCATACACCCTTTGAACTACAATTTTGTGTTCAGTAACAACGATGCTGTTTTTGAGTCGTCATTGGGTGCCAAGATCGTGGCGGATTATACCAGACAGATCGGTGCCGTGAACTTTAAGACCAACCTCTCCATGTTCCAAAGCTACAAAAGCGGTGATCTGAGCAATTACACATGGATCAACTCTTTAGGGTACACCCTATGGAACGGTATTGGTCTCGGTTTTGAATTTGGGTTGAGAAACAACAGGCAAGAAGCCTTGAACTTTGCCCAGGCTACGGATCCCGGAGCTACTTTTGACAGTATAGACAATGACCTGCAGACGTATGTGCTGTTTGGCCTCAACTATGCTTTTTAAGGTTTGGGACCTCTATAAATGGAATTTAAAAAAAGCCTTCCGATCGGAAGGCTTTCTTTTTGGTTAAGACATTATCGTAAAATTTGGGATTTTACCTTTCGGTTTTTGTTCAGGGGTCGATTTGGGGTCAACACTATCACTTAAACACAGGGTAAAGGTAGTGCGCCCCACTCTTTTAAGAACAATTTTTGTTGTGTAGCCTTTCCAAAATGTGGTGTGCCATATGACCGGTTCAAATAGATCGATGAACTACACGGGGCCAAAGACCATCAACCTTGATATTGATCGAGGTTTTCTGGATATAGAAAGTTGTTGTAGGGGAAACGGGTCACATGAATGTCCCTTACCTCAGCATAGACCCGCTGCCGAAACTCATCTAAATTCTCTTTGTTCAGGGCGGATATGAAGAGGGCACGATCGCCCACCTTTTCCATCCAGGTACGTTTCCATTCGGTAATGGTAAAATGTTTGGTGGTACGTTCCGTCACCAGATCATCTTTGGCGATGGTCTCGTGCTCATACCTGTCTATTTTATTGAACACCATAATGGTCTTCTTCTCCTTGCTGTCTATTTCACTCAGGATCTTGTTTACGGAGGCAATGTGCTCTTCAAACTGCGGATGAGAGATGTCCACCACATGGAGCAGCAGATCTGCCTCGCGTACCTCATCCAAAGTACTCTTAAAACTCTCCACGAGCTGAGTGGGTAATTTTCTAATAAAGCCCACGGTATCACTCAAAAGAAAGGGAAGATTGCCGATCACTACCTTGCGCACCGTAGTGTCCAACGTGGCAAAGAGCTTGTTCTCTGCAAAGACGTCGCTTTTGCTGATGACGTTCATCAGAGTGGATTTGCCCACATTGGTATACCCCACTAGGGCCACGCGTACCAAAGCTCCCCTATTGCCACGTTGGGTCTCCATTTGCCGGTCTATCTTCTCCAATTTCTTTTTCAAGAGGCTAATGCGGTCCCTTACAATACGCCTGTCCGTCTCTATTTCCGTCTCCCCGGGGCCGCGCATGCCAATACCCCCCTTTTGGCGCTCCAAGTGCGTCCATAGGCCTGTTAATCTTGGCAGGAGATACTCATACTGTGCAAGCTCCACTTGGGTGCGGGCATAGCTTGTTTGGGCGCGCTGCGCAAAAATATCAAGGATGAGACTGGTACGGTCAATGATCTTGCAGCGCAATTGCTTTTCTATGTTGCGCTGTTGTGCCGGGCTGAGTTCGTCATCAAAAATGACAGATCCAATATCATTTTCCTTCACAAATTCTTCCACCTCATTCATTTTGCCGCTACCGATCATGGTCTTGGGATTGGGCACCTCCATGCGTTGTACAAAACGTTTGGTGACCTCGCCTCCGGCGGTATAGGTCAGAAATTCCAGCTCGTCCAAATACTCGGTAACCTTCTCTTCATTCTGCTCCCTGTTGATGATACCAATAAGGACCGCTTTTTCGTATTCCGTTGTCTTTTTTTCCAGCATAATATCGTAAACTACAAAATTACACAAAGCGGCGCAGCTATTTTAGTAATTTTAGGGCGCAAATACAGACGGCTTATGCGATTTTCCCTGTTTCCAAAGAAAAAGAAGAAACCCAAGTTCACGGTGGCCTTTTACAATTTGGAAAACTTATTTGATCCTGAGGATCATGCGCAAACCTTGGATGGGGATTTTACCCCCAATGGCCATAAAAAGTGGACGCCCGAGCGCTATGGAAGAAAATTGGAAAAACTGGCCACGACGATCACCAAAATAGGGATGGAACACCACGGGCATGCCCCCATTTTAATTGGCGTGGCCGAGGTGGAGAACGGTAGGGTGCTCCAAGACCTGTTGCGCACGGCACCGCTGGATGGTATTGACTATGATTATATTCATTACGAATCGCCAGATGAACGGGGCATAGATACCGCATTGATCTATAGGAGCAACTACTTTACCGTCCTCCAATCAGAGGCGCTCCCCTTACTGGTGCACAATGATCAGGGTATAAGGGATACCACAAGGGATATCCTCTATATTCATGGCACCTTGAACCAGGAGGAAGTGCACATTTTCGTGAACCATTGGCCCTCTAGGCGGGAAGGAACGGAACAGACGGCCTACAAACGGATGCGAGCCGCCAAGGTCGTAAGGGAAAAAATGGCCCAAATACAAAGGGCACAGGGCAATGTCAATGTGTTGGTCATGGGGGATTTCAACGATGACCCCAGTGCGGAAAGTATACAAGCACTGTTGGAGGAGAGTCCCCTTTATAACCCCATGGAGCAATTACATGTGCCCAAGGAGAAAGGCAGTTCCAACTACCGGCGTAAATGGAGCCTTTTTGACCAGATCCTCATTTCCCATAGTTTTTTTGATCATGCCCGTGGCACCCATAGTTTTGATGGGGCCCATATTTTTGATCCCACCTTTTTGATGGAGAGCGAGGGCAAGTATAAGGGCAACCCTTTTAGAACCTACGCCGGGGAACGGTATTTGGGCGGGTACAGCGATCATTTTCCCGTTTACGTGATTCTTACCTACAATCCATAGCATCAGGACCCTGGTGCAACGCCTTTTGATGAACGGTTCGGGCCTTGCTAAAAAGTAGTAAAAATCGTACACATCAAAAAAGGCACGGTTCACAACAACATTTAAAAAAGGATGCGTATTTCATCGAATAAATAAATCCTTTTAACGAAGCTATATCCATTTTTGAATATTATTGTAGTCCAAATCCTACAATAATTGACCAATATGAGCTGTGGCAATGTTACTAACCGGAACAATCAGGACCCTTTTTTAGGGGTCTTGTTGTTCTTGTTATTATGGGCGACCGCGGTGCAGTCGCAGACTCCTGAGCAGATAAAGGGCATTAGGCAGGCCTCCGCCATCCATAAATTGGAAAGCCTCGGCAAGGTCTTGAAGGAAGAGGACCAACACAACCAACTACAGACGGCTAGATGGGCCCAAAATAACCGTAGGAAACTAACGGATACACTCCAGGATGGCGGAGCCATTGCGCTTCAGGAGATTGCAGCGGATGGCACCCCCCTGTATTATGAGACTTTCTCCCAAGACGCCAGTGAGGTGACAAGGGCCAATTTCATCAATGCGCAAGCCCTGCACCAGCTTTCCATAGATGGTGCCGGAATGCGGGTGGGTGTATGGGATGCCGGTACGGCCTTGGTGAGCCATAGGGAATACGGACAAAGGGCCGTCAATGCGGATGGTAGTGCTGAAATCAGTGACCATGCCACTATGGTCACGGGTAGTATTGCATCCACGGGCATTAGAAAAGAGGCCCGGGGCGTTGCGCCTGCGGCGGAGGTATATTCCCATGATTGGACGAGGGATAAACTGGAAGTCGTGGAAGCCGCCGCAAACGGTTTGTTGCTATCCAACCATTCCTACGGTATCATGACGGACCGCGTGCCCGATTGGTACTTTGGTTCCTATATTAAAGTAGCTCAAGATTGGGACAAGATCATGTACAATGCCCCCTATTACCTTATGGTGACCGCAGCGGGAAATGCCCAAAAACGCGGGGACAATGAGAGTCCGATTTTTGGAGATGCCGCGCAGGGGTATGATGTGCTCTTGGGCTTTACCTTGGCGAAAAATGGAATCACCGTGGCCGCGGCCAATACGGAAATAGACCGTGAGGGCCAGCTTAAAAAAGCACAGGTGTCCGCTTACAGCAGCTTTGGTCCCGTTGATGACGGCCGTGTAAAACCTGATCTGGCCGGTGATGGATCCGCTCTCGTTTCCACATCTGCACAGAGCAACAGTAGTTACGATACTTCTTCTGGAACTTCCATGGCCACCCCAGGGGTTACGGGCTCCTTGCTCTTGTTGCAGCAGTATCATGAGCAGTTGTACGGGCAGTTCATGAAAGCCGCCACCTTAAAAGGATTGGCACTCCATACAGCAGATGATGTGGATGCACCGGGGCCGGACTATACCATGGGCTGGGGCGTGTTGAATGCAAAAAGGGCCGCAGAGGCCTTATGGAACAAAGATTACAGTACTCTTATGAATGAGGATGTCCTAGAAGAAGGGGAAACCATCACCTTTACGGTAGAGGCCCTAGGTGAGGGCCCCCTCTCACTCTCCCTTTCTTGGACCGATCCCGCTTCTGAACATTTGAACAGGGGCGTGCTCAATGACACCACCAAGGCGTTGGTGAATGATTTGGATGTTCGCATCACAAAAGAGGGGGTTACCTATTATCCCTATGTCTTGAACCCTAAGCACCCCAGCGACGCTGCTGTACAGGGCAACAACAGGGTGGACCCGTTTGAACGGATCGATGTGCCCAATGCTAAAGGCACCTATACGGTGACCATCTCCCACAAAGGCATATTAAAAGAGGGGCACCAAGCCTTTTCATTTTTGGCCACTGGTATTAAAATGAACGATTGTAACCTCATCGCCCCGAAAGATCTTGCTCTAAAAGGCGCTATGGAGGGGTCCATTTCCCTATATTTTGAGGGCACTTCGGAGGCTTTGTATGAAGTACAGCATGCTGCCGTTGAAAGCGATACATGGGCCACCCAATACGTTTCCGAGCCCACGGCCGTACTTGGACAATTGGCCCCGGGCACGGATTATGTAGTGCGTGTGCGTACGTTCTGTTCCCAGAACGTAGCTTCTGAATATACGTTTGAGCATCGCTTTACCTTCAATGGCAGTGCCACGCAGCTTGGGCTTTTGGAGCTTAGGGAAACCCTGTCCCACGCTGGGGAAGCACAGATACATCTCTATCCCAACCCCGTGGTTGATGTGGTCAACATACAATCTGAAGTGGGGGATACTGCGCTTTACCGAGTGGTCTCTTCGTCTGGTGTACCGCTCAGGTTCGGTAAGGCCAAGGATGCGCAGATCAATGTGGCCGATTTGGCATCGGGATTGTATATTGTTCAAATCTTAGACCATGGAACAAGCAGAACAGCAAAGTTTTATAAGTATTAAGGCCATGATGCAATCTTTTTTGACAATAACGACCTAATTCCTTTGCTCTTGGAATGCGCAACTTTTATCGGCTACCCTCAACTACAGCATTGCCTTAAAGTATACGGCCATCACCCATTTCAATGATTCGATCGGTTTTTTCGGCAAAATCCAGATCATGTGTCACAATAAGCATGGACATATCTTGTTCGTGGCTCAGTTGACGTAAGGTATTAAAGACAATTTCTGCATTTTTACTGTCTAAATTGCCCGTCGGTTCGTCGCCCATGATAATTTTGGGATTATTGATCAATGCACGCGCTATGGCTACCCGTTGTTTTTGTCCGCCAGATAGTTTATGGGCTTTTTTATGAGCTTGGTCCTCAATGTCCAAAAGTTTCAATTTTGCCATAGCCTTTTCCCGCACTTCATCAGGAGGATCTTTGCCCAACTTAAGGGCTGGAAGCATTACATTCTTTAGCACCGTAAATTCTGGCAATAAATAATGAAATTGAAAAATAAAGCCAATCTTTTCATTGCGTATCCTTGCCAGTTCTGTTCTAGATAGGTGGGTCATGTTTTCGCCATCAATACAGAGTTCTCCGTCATATTGGGTGTCCATGGTGGAAAGGATATACAATAAGGTAGATTTGCCACAGCCAGATTTGCCCATAATGGATGCAAATTCTTTTTTCTGAAGTTGAATGGAAATGTTTTTGAGCACATGAAACTTTACGGGCTCCATGAAATACTTATTGATATTTTTTGTCTCCAATATGGGTCTTGCAGCAGTGTTCATTGGCCCCTGATTATTTCTACTGCATCAAGTTTTTGAGCTTTTCTGGCTGGGAGATAGCCAGCCAAAAAAGTAGATCCCAACGCAAATATGATACCCGATAGGTAAAAAATGGGGTCGTAATTTATGGGATAAGTGGTAACGGTAGGCAAAGCCTCAGTTACAAATGGAATCGAATCTATAAGAGCAGAGACTGCATAGCCAAGGGTAAGGCCTAAAATACCTCCCACCAAACCAATAACCAAGGCCTGAAAGATAAAAATATACTTAACATCCCTACCAGTAAAACCTGTGGCTTTTAAAATAGCGATATCATTCATTTTTTCATATATGAGCATATTCAGGATATTGTAAATGCCAAAACCGGCCACGATCAAAAGGGTGAAAGAGACGGCTAATGAAATCAGGGTTCTTATGCTGGACCCGGTATCAAATTGGGCATTGGCTGTTTTTATGTCCAACGCTTTGATGTCATATAGATTTTCTAACAAAACGGATAAGGGGATTGCCTCCTCCATGTCATATAATTTTACATGGATTCGGGTAATGTAATTGGATCCTACACCAAGAATTTGCTGGGCCATATTAAGATTTACATAGCTTTGGGTATCATCAACCTCTGCCAGGCCACTTTGAAATATGCCACCTATGTTCAGTGTATATTGGGTGCCATTGGTATTCATCACTTGTAATTTATCGCCCACGGAGAGCGACAGTTTTTTTGCTATCCCAGCCCCTAACAGAACATTGTTTTTCTTTTTTTGCAAACTGTTGACGTCCCCATCAACGATATAGTCTTTAAAATTGAACAGCCTTACTTCTTCATTCACTTCAATGCCATTGACTATACCATTAAGGTTGTTGGAGCCTGCTAGGTAGAACACCTTGCACGTGGTCTGGGGTGTAGCTCCCTTAACTTTGCTATTATTGCGTAATTGAGATAACAGTGGCAGCGCATCATGGATACGTTCCAATCTTATTTTCGGCTTTACAGAATAGATTATATTGAGACCATTGCCCGCATAAGGTTGCCTTTCAATAGGCTGCACTTCTGTGGGGTCACTTCTGTTGTAAATTTGGATATGGGGTGTACGGTTCAGGACAAGTCCGTCCAAAAGTTCATTTAGGCCGGTCATGAAGCTCATCATGATAATGAACATACCAATGCCAAAGGTAACGCCCAAGGCAGCTACGGCCGTTTGCTTTATTTTAGAGAGCAAATGGGTTTTTGATATATCAAAAAGCAGAGAAATCTCTGGCATCACTGTTCTGGCTTTATAAGAGTGGTATTGCTGTCTAGACCGGAGAGAATTTCAACAAACTCCAAATTTTTTATGCCCACGGTCACCTGCCGTTCCCCATCCTCTGTTAATACCCTGCCTTGGGCCTTTAAATAGGCTGAGGGAATAACGAGTGCTCCGTCTCTTTTTCCCACAATAATGTTAGCCTCTCCTGAAAGGCCGTTGTACAATTTGGGAGGCTGTACAATGAACTGGGCTTCCACTAAAAACGTTTGGGTCTGTGGGTTTTTTTTGGGATATATTTTGGTTGTCTTGGCGGCAAAAGTATCGTCTGGATAGGCATCCATACTGACGATTACGGTGTCTGCCAAGCTAATTTTTGTAACATCCACCTCATCTACATCCATATGCAGTATAAAACGTTCCCGGCTACCGACTTCCCCAAAGGATTCTTGCGTTCCTATGAATTCGCCCACTTCCTTGTTTATTGCGTATACGGTGCCCTTAATTTCAGACCGGGTTATATAATCGGCCAATTGGCTTCTTTCCCTATGGGTCAATGACATTGCCTTCTTATAATTGTTTTCAAGGTTGTTCAAGGCCTGTTTATATTGTTGTTCCAAGAGGTCAATTTGGTTCTTTGTGGCTTCATAGGCCAATTTTGCCCTTTCCAATTCTATTTTTTTGCCAATGTTCTGTTCCCATAGGCGTTCTTGCCGTTTATAGTTCGTGGAATCCAAAACCAACTTTTGTTTAGCTGTTTGTATTTCTAGGAAAATATTGTTCAATAAATTATTCTGGCCCTTAAAATTGGCTTGTGCCTCTTCTAGGCCCAGCGTTGCATTTGTAAGTCTATTTTTTAACTCAACTGAGGTAGCTATTCTGAAAAGGGGCTTACCTTGTGACACCGTATCACCCTCCTCGATAAAGATTTCCGAAATGATGCCAGGGTAAGTGGGTTGTACCTTATAGGATAATTGAGGTTTCAAGGTCATTGAGGCATAAACAGATTCTGTTATGGATGTTACTTTGGGTTTTATAGCGCCACTATCCTTTTGATTTCCACAGGAAATCAAAGCGCAACATATCAAAAGGCCGATATATTTCTTCATTTGTTTTTCTTGCGGGGTTTAAAATCCAAAACAGAACTATTTCAGGTGTACCAAGTTAGGAACATTGTTGGGATTAAATTATGACCAATGTTAGTTTATGGGGATTCCTTATTTGGGATTTTAGGGCAGTATTTTTTTGATCTTATTATTTTCTAAAAGCGGTTCATTGCGCAAGCGAAGGAACACTTGGGCGGTGGTCACCACATCCAACTCGCAATATGTGATAATACGGTCCAGGTCCTTGTCCACATAGAATACATCCCGGACCATGCTGCCGTCTATATCCTCTTTGGGTGAGGGAATGCCCAGCACATGGGCCATGAGTTTTAGGGAAGTATAGTGCTTATAATCCCCGAATTTCCAAAGTTCCATGGTATCCAAATGGGGCACTTCCCAGGGTTTTTTCCCGAAGAGGTCCAGCTTATAAGGAAGGTCAATACCATGAATGACCATGCGCCTAGCAATGTAGGGAAAATCGAACTCCTTGCCGTTGTGAGCACACAACAGGTGGTCGGGCCTGTTGAAATGATCGTTCACCAAATTTTTAAAATCACGCAGTAGCTTGGGCTCATCACCATGAAAAGTGGTAACGCGGAACGTTTTGTCCCCTCCCGTAAGGTGAAAATAACCCACGGAAATACAGATGATCCTTCCAAATTCCGCCCAAATTCCGGCCCGGTCATAAAATTCCTCCGCGGTATGTTCTTCTTTGCGCTGATAGCGGGATTTGTGCTCCCATAGCGCCTTGGTCTCCTCTGTCAGTGCGTCAAAACGTTCCGCTTGCGGTACGGTTTCGATATCCAAAAATAGGACGTGTTCCAAATGTATTTTGTGGAGCATCTGTTCTCAGTTTCAACCCTTGCTTACAATTTAGTCCATTTATTTCAAATTCAGGAAAGACGGCCCCTAATAAAATTGTAACTTTCAAGGTCTAGGGGTATCGCTGGGACATGGGGAATGCCCTAAATTCATTTATAATGGGTGTACCATCTTTTGTGCGAACTGTTTTGGATGGTTTGTCTAGGGGCAAAGGGGCGCTAAAATGCCCTCGGTCAAAAATGGGCTCCATATGGAGGCGCTCACAAGCGAAGACGAAATGGAAGGCCCTGAAAAAAATGCTGATGATGAAAAGAATAGTAATGGTGCTATGGGTTTCCCTTTTGTGCTCCTGTTCCAAAGACGAAGCCGAAATGGTCGTGGAAGCGGATTTGGTGCCCAGCTTTGTTTTGGTAGGGTTGGATACCGAGAGCGTTTATCAATATAATTATGATGGGCTGGAAGATAGTGGCGAAACCTTCAATCTGAGCCAAGAGTTGGGCATGGGCCCCAATTACCTAACGTTGAGGCAAGAAGGCGAACAGCTTTCCTTTTATACCTTTTCTGATGGGGCTTTTTCATTGTATCAGAAAAATGTGCTTACAGGTGCCATTAATAAGTATGTGGATTTCTATGAGAATACCGATGCCCGATCCATTGTTTGGGGCACCAATGACATGGCTTCTGTTTACTTTGGATATTACAGCCCCAGGGGATCTAGAAACTTGGCGTTGTATACCCTTGATCTTGCCGTAATGCAAGGAGAGGATACTTCACTGGAATTCAATATCCAAGAACTGTACCAACCCCTTTATGAAGATGGCAGGCTATATATCACCTATCAAAACGGTAGTGGAACATTTAAACTGATCATTTATGATACCGTTGTAGGAAGGGTACTTCAAAACCTGGACTACGGATCAGCGAGGCCCAGTATCTTCATAACGGACAATGGAAACCTGGCGATCATAAAGTTGCGGCCCAATGGCGTTATGGAATTGGAGGTACGCGCTGCCGAAACCTTGGCCGTGGTGGCCGATCAAGTCCTAAATTTGAATCAAGTCTTTTTGCCGGGCCCATTGAATGCCCAGCTTGTAGAGAACAAACTCTACTATGAATTTGAATTTGCGCAACCCTTTCGCTTAACCAAAGGTCCGGCCATATATGACCTATCCAATGATGAGAACACGGTGCTGGACATAGAGTTTATTTTAAACCAGGTAACATCAGAAACAGGGGGTTCCTATGACGTCATCAGTAGCGTTTACAACAGCGATTCCGATGCATTTCTGTTGGCCTACAGGGCGCTGGACAATCAAGATGGTTTGGAGGGGGGCGTGCTGGCCATTACATCCACGGGGCAGCTATTGAAAAGGGTACCGCTACCCTTTTTCCCCACCTATTTTCTTGAATAGGCCCCGCTAAATGGTTTCAAGGGGATGCCTGAACAAGGCGCGTGGGCCTGGATGGCGGTAGGCATGCGAAACTTTGGTCTTGGCCAGGGGAGCTTTTACCTTACAGACCCAATGGTCTGTTACCCTAATCGATTTTTAAAAAAGCCCAGGGAAACGTATCGACCACCTGCAGAAAAATGGTTATGAAAAGGGCAATGGGCACAACCAGATGGTTTTTCCATGGTCAATACAGACCCATGGGTCGGTAACATTTAAAAAAGGCGTTGTTGTTTGGCCGGGCTTTCATGTTCCAATAACCATTGTTTGCGGTGTAGGCCGCCGGCATAGCCCGTTAAGTCACCATTACTGCCTATGATCCTATGGCAGGGGACCACGATCCAAAGTGGATTTTTGGCGTTGGCGGCGGCCACGGCACGGATGGCTTTGATATTGCCCAATTTTTTCGATAATTCCAAATAAGAAACGGTAGTGCCGTAGGGAATTTCCTGTAAGGCCTCCCAAACCTTCTTTTGGAAAACCGTGCCCACAGGGTTCAAGGTCAAGGTAAAACAGGAGCGGGCGCCCTCAAAATATTCCTGCAATTGGTAGGATGCATCCTCTAGGACCTCAGGGACCAAAGTACTGGTTACTTCCATTTTGTTGAGCACTACAATACGTTGAAGTCCGTTTTCGTCCCCTTCCAACTTAGCGGTGCCCAGGGGGGTAGGTATGTAGGCTACTTCCATGGTTAGGATTTATTATTCCTTTGGCGGGGGAGGTTGCTTCGCATCCTCGTTAGGTTTGGGGAGTGGAGGTTGGTCAATGACCCCGGCCCGTTTAGCGCGATCTTCCCCATTTTTCCGTGCCAATAGCTGTAGATCGGCCACATTGTCGCTTTCGTCCATAATCTCCATACCCAATAAGGTTTCAATAACATCTTCCATAGTGACCAGCCCACTTACGGAGCCATATTCATCCACAACCAGGGCAATGTGCTCCCTTTTTGCCACAAAGATGTCAAACAGATTCGGAATCGGGGTACTGCGTTGTGCCACCAGGATATCACGTTTGATTTCCGAGAGCGGTAGCTCTCCATTTTCGTTTATAATTTCCTCATAGACATTGTCCTTGAGCACAAAGCCGGTAATATTGTCCATTTTATCCTCAAAAACGGGAATACGGGAAAACCGCAATTTGGGATTTTCCTCAAAAAACTCCCTTATGGTCATGGTATCCGATGCTACCTTCATCACGGCCCGGGGGGTCATGATATCCTTTACCAAGATCTCGTTGAAACGGATGAGGTTCTTAATGATCGTCGACTCTGATTTTTCAAAGACACCTTCTTCATGGGCCATATCCGTCATGACGGAAAAATCCTCTCTGTTCAACACACTGCCTTGGTGCCCTTTGCCCCCTACCATGCGGGTGAACAATTGCAACAACCATAAAATGCCACTGTATTTTAAAAATGCCACCATGCCTTTCAACACCTTGGCCGTGAAATTGGAGAGCTGTTTCCAGTACGTGGCCCCAATGGTCTTGGGGATGATTTCAGAGGCCACAAGGATAAGTATGGTCATGACCGTAGATACGACGCCCACCATAAGATCCTCTGTAAACGGCACTCCAAAAACGGAACGCGTTGTACTGCCATAATGTTCCGTGTAAGCCACTTTGGCCTGTACCCCTACCAAAATAGCGCCCACCGTATGTGCAATGGTATTTAAGGTCAAGATGGCTATCAAGGGCTTGTCCACATCTTGTTTCAACGTTTCCAAGGTGTCGGCATATGATTTGCCTTCCCTTTTTTTGACATTGATGAAGGTAGGGGTGATGCTCAAAAGCACAGCCTCCAGAATGGAGCACAGAAAGGAAAAGAAAATGGAGATGACGGCATAGAATAAAAGAAGTCCCATATATTGCTTTTGAGCGGTTAAGATACCTATTTTTTAGATCTTAAAATGACTGTTTTGGGTTGGAAAGCGCTTTGTAAAAAACGCTTTGTATGGCTGAGCGTATGTTGAGGTCGTATAATTGCCGGTGATCTCTTGAGGGATAAACGCGGTTGGACAAGAATACATATACCAATTGGTTTTTTGGGTCTGCCCAAACAAAGGTGCCCGTAAAACCGCTATGTCCAAAACTGGTAGGACTCACTTGGGGGGCCGGGTAGGCTTCGGCCAGGGAGAGTTCTGAGTTGTTCAACAGGGGCTTGTCAAAACCAAGTCCCCTTCGGTTTTCATTTTCAGGGAACTGTACTTTTGTAAATTCCTCCACAATCTCTTTTGATAGCAATTGCTGGTCGCCGTACCTGCCCATCTGCGCGTAGAGCTGCATTATTTTTGCCAAATCATGTGCTGTTCCAAATAATCCGGCATTCCCAGAAATACCTCCTAGGAGCGATGCATTTTCGTCGTGTACCCAGCCTTGGGTAAGGGTGTTCCTGAAAAGGGTATCCCTTTCCGTAGGCACAATGGCATGGTCTTCTAGATTTTTTGTGGCCGGTAGAAAACCCAACGTGGTGGCACCTATGGGATGATAGAAGGTGTTTTCCAAATAGGTGTCATAAGGCATTCCGGTAAGTTGGGCGATCAATTCAGGAAAGATCAAAAAGGTGAGCCCGGAATAAACGTACTTTTTTTCAGGATCCACGGCTGACCTATTGATCATACGGTACATTTTACGCTTAAAACGGTCTTTAATATAGATACCGGGGTAGGCGGCTTGGCCAAAACGTTTGCTGGCCCTATCCCTTACAAAGCGTCGTTTGGCATCCCCGTTTTTTTTCAGGACCTCGTTCAAAAAGACAATGTATGGTTTTAGCCCTGCTTGGTGGGCCAGGATTTGCCGTAGGGTTAGGTCCTTTTTGTCCTTTTGCTTGCGCCACGGTTTCCAATAGGTGCTGAAAGGGGCATCCAGATCCAATTTGTCCTCATCTACCAATTTCATGAGGGCGGGCAAAGGACCGGTTATTTTCGTGACCGAGGCCAGGTCGTACAAATCGGTCGGGGCCACAGCCTGAAGGCTGTCATAGGTATGATGGCCGTACGTTTTGTGAAAAATGACCTTACCGGCCTTGGCCACCAAAACCTGTGCCCCTGGAAATGCTTCCATTTCAATGCCATTGGTTACAATGGAATCCACCGCCTTTTGTACCCCAAGGGAATCAATGCTTTCCACGGAATGGAGGTCCAATGGCATAATCTGCGGCTGTTGACCTATGAGGGCGAAACCCAATAGACCAAACGGTATCAACAGTAAACAGCGGTTTTTCATGACATAGTGCATTAGGTTCAGCCCATGAGCGCCACGGCGTCCTTTGCAAAATAACTGGCAATGATATTGGCCCCGGCCCTTTTTATGGCAATGAGCTGCTCCATCATTACGGCATCATGGTCCAACCACCCTTTTTCAGCAGCAGCCTTGAGCATGGCGTATTCGCCCGAAACTTGGTACACCGCTACAGGTACATCCACTTCATTGCGTATTTCGCGCACAATGTCCAAATAACAAAGGCCTGGTTTCACCATAACGATGTCCGCACCTTCATCAATGTCCTGTTGGGTTTCCCGGATGGCCTCAAAGCGGTTGGCGGCATCCATTTGATAGGTGTTCTTGTTCTTGGGCACATGTTGCATATCCACCGGGGCAGAGTCTAGCGCATCCCGGAACGGACCGTAAAAGGCACTGGCATATTTGGCACTGTAGCTCATAATGCCCGTATCTACAAGACCTTCTTCTTCCAGAGCTTCGCGGATGCTGAGGATCCTACCGTCCATCATATCGCTGGGCGCTACAAAATCTGCCCCGGCTTGGGCATGGGAAACGCTCATTTCCGCTAATACCTCCACGGTTTCGTCGTTTAAAATCCTGCCTTTGTCCACAATGCCATCATGGCCATAGCTGGAATAGGGATCCAAGGCCACATCGGTCATGACCAACATCTCGGGGCACGCCTGCTTCACGGTTTTGATGGCGCGCTGCATTAGGCCGTCAGCGTTCAGGGCCTCCGTGCCGGCATTGTCCTTCAAGTTTTCTGGGACCTTCACAAAGAGCAGTACCGCACAGAGTCCCATGTGCCACAGTTCCTTGGCCTCTTTTGCCAGCTGGTCCAAACTCAGCCTATAGTAATTGGGCATGGAGGGAATCTCCTCTTTGATGCCACGGCCCTCCACCACAAAGAGCGGTACTAAAAAATCACTTGGCGTAAGGATGGTCTCGCGCACCAAGTGCCGAATGGCATTACTGCTGCGCAAGCGTCTATTTCTAATGAGTGGATACATAATTGTTCGTTTATCAATGAGTAACGATGATATACAAAGATAACACAGGGAAAGACATTTATGGGGCTATTTGCCATTCTAATGAAAGCGGTGCCCAGAGCGATTTCTACAAATGTATTTCCCCGGTCATATAGGTCACCGCCCGGCCCGAAATCTTTACGCGCTCGCCCAAATATTCACAGGACAGCGCACCGCCGCGTTTGGAGAGTTGTTTGGCAGATAATAGGGCCTTCTGCAGCTTTTTAGACCAAAAGGGGACCAGGGTGGTATGGGCGGAACCTGTTACGGGATCCTCTGGGATACCGCATTGTGGGGCAAAGAAACGGGAGACGAAGTCCACCTCATTTCCTGGGGCCGTAACAATGACCCCGCGGCAGTCCAGTTGGTCCAAAAGGTGGAAATTGGGGGTCAGGGCTTCAATTTCGTGCTGATGGTCATAGATGAGCATGTAGTCTGTCTTGCCTTTAAAGGTTTGTAATGGAATTAAACCTATGGCTTCGGTAATCGCTGTAATGGGTTCAATTTCAACGATGGCATCCGTAGGAAAATCTAGGGTGAGCCGGCCATCTGATTCCCTCTCCACCCGGAGATCCCCACTTCTTGGAGAAAAAAACCGAATAGTATGATTAGGATGGCCATAGTGTTCAAAGAGGGTATGGGCGGTGGCCATGGTGGCATGGCCACATAGGTCCACCTCGGTTTCCGGGGTAAACCAGCGCAGTTCATACCCGGTTTCATTTTTTACAGCAAAGGCCGTTTCGGCCAAATTGTTCTCCTCGGCAATGTGCTGCATCACGGTATCCGGAAGCCATTGGTCCATGATACAGACCGCAGCGGGATTGCCTCCAAACACCCGTTCTGTAAAGGCATCCACTTGCACTATTTTTTGTTTCATCTGTTCTTATGTGGTTGTTCTTTTATATCAGATCTGTCTTTTCCGGTAGTTGGGCGGAACACCACAGATTATTTTAATTGTGGTGTTTTTGAACGAAAATAATGGCTGTTTCAGCTCCTCATTTCAAATAGCCCCTCTTTTTTAGATCTCGGTGTATTTCCTCAATATCTTCAGGAATATGGAACTGTAACAGCCAGTTGACATCCAGGCCATGGTATATCGCGGTCTTCATTAATACGGCACTCTCGGAAATGTGTTCTCCCAATTGGGTTACATCATCCTTGAAATCAATTTGATAATCGGCGTGCATTTTTTTGATGAGCAAGAGCAGTTTAAATGCCCGGGCAATGATATACACCCCCAGTTTTCTGGATTTGCTGGGCGGGGCGGTTGCTACTTTGGTCATACTATGCGGCAAACATTCATTGAGCATCAAGAGGGTTAGGGTGACTTCCCCAAATTTGTCTTTGGTGATGTTCACATGTTCGGTGATTTCTCCACTAAGGTATCTCAAGTCCATCATCAGATAGCCGGGACTGTAATAATTGTCGCAAATTGCTGCCACACGTTTCTTCACCTTATCGGCCATAAGGGCCCTGCGGTCATCAACAGTCTTATCGTCCAGGAGTTCAAAATGGAGCCTATTGGCAAGGTTGAGGTCTTTTTTAAGTAATCGCAAAAGTAATTTATCCTTCTCTTTGGAAGGAAGGTCCGAAATGGCGGCTTTAAAATCTTTTGAAAATTGCATGGTGTCTATGAAATTTAGGGTGATGTACTCACAAAGATTATGTATACTGAAAGGTATTATTTATGCATTTTTAACACCCTATTGAAGGTTAACGTGTGTTTAGCACCAATCCTGGGGATGTTTTAACACCTCCAGTAATTTGTGCTCCTCACTTCCCTGTTCTGGGTGGTGGTCATACCGCCATTGCACATGGGGCGGAAGGCTCATCAATATACTTTCTATGCGCCCATTGGTGCGTAATCCGAACAGCGTACCCTTGTCATGTACCAAATTGAACTCCACGTAACGCCCCCGGCGAATCTCCTGCCAATCCCTTTCGGCCAGGCCATAGGGCAGGTCCTTTCGCCTTTGCACGATGGGCACGTAGGCTTCCAAAAAGCTGTTGCCCACCGCGGTCACAAAATCATACCAATTGGACATGCTTTTGTCCGAAGTGGCCTTGCAATAGTCAAAGAAGAGCCCGCCCACTCCACGGGCCTCTTGTCTGTGGGCGTTCCAAAAATAGGAATCGCATTTCTCCTTGAAGTTTGCATAAAAGTGGGGATCATGGGCATCACACGTTTGTTTGCAGGTCTCATGGAAATGCACGGCATCCTCTTTAAAGAGATAATAGGGGGTAAGGTCTTGGCCTCCCCCAAACCATTGATCCACGATGGCCCCTTGTTTGTCATACATTTCAAAATAACGCCAATTGGCATGTACAGTGGGCACCATGGGATTGATGGGGTGGAGGACTAGGCTTAGTCCACAGGCAAAGAAATCGGCATCACTAACCCCAAAATAAGCTTGCATGCTCTGGGGCAGTTCTCCATGTACGGCAGAAATATTGACCCCGCCTTTTTCAAAGACGTTCCCATTTTCAATAACACGGGTCCTACCTCCGCCGCCTTCTTCCCTTTCCCAAAGATCTTCTTGGAAAGAGGCCTTGCCATCCAAGGCTTCCAATTTTTGGGTTATGGTATCTTGCAATTGCTGAATATAGGCGTAGAATTTATCTTTCATGCGATGTCTATTAAATGTACCAAAGATAAAGGGCGCTGGAGTATTTCGTCCACTGTTTCCACTTTTTTAGAGTGGCTGGTCAGTTCCAAAAGGTGGTCTAAAGCGCTTTCTGTATCAGTGGCAGGTAGATTGCAGAAGATATCCCGGCCAACGGCATTGTTATGAAGATCCATCTGCTTGGCCAGATTCCGGTTCTCAAAAGCGTCCTCGTGCCAATCGGTGATGGTTTTGGTCCAAGAGAGCACTTTTTTCAGGTCATTTTGGAGGCTATGGCAGTTATGGGCAATGAGATAGTTCCAGTAGGCGTGCCGAAAGGCATTGGCCGGGGTGTTACTATGGTGCTCTTTGCCAAAGTAGTGGTCAGCGGCCCGTAAACATGTATATGTTGCCTTTACTGTGGGCCACACCATAAATGGATGGCGCAAGACCAAGGAAAATAGGCGGATAAGTTGCCGCGGTCCAACCTTCATCAGGGCCTTTAAGAAACGCATCATGGTGGGTTGTTGGGGTCTTAGAAGATCACATAGAGGTATTTCACACTGGCATAGGGCCATTGTGCATGAACTGGGAATTTATTGACAATTTAAAATACTATTCGGTATACTCTTTTACCGCATCAATCAAGGCCTTTGCATTTTCAACGGGTACGTTGGGCAGGATGCCGTGCCCTAGGTTCACGATATAGCGGTCCTTTCCAAATTCCCGGATCATTTGCTGTACCATTTCCCTTATTTTGGCTGGGGGCGATAAAAGTCGCGCCGGATCAAAATTCCCCTGTAAGGTAATCTGCCCTCCGGTAAGGTAACGCGCATTTTTTGGGGAGCAGGTCCAGTCCACGCCTAGGGCAGATGCGCCCGATTTTGACATTTCGCCTAAAGCGAACCAACATCCCTTTCCAAAGACGATGACGGGAATTTCCTCTTTCAGGGCGTCAATGATCTGCTGAATGTATTGCCACGAAAATTCAGTATAGTCCGTAGGGGAGAGCATTCCGCCCCAGGAATCAAACACCTGTACGGCATTGACGCCCACTTTTACCTTGGCTTTGAGGTAGGCAATGGTGGTATCCGTGATGCGCTGTAGCAAGGTATGGGCCACTTGCGGCTGGGTAAAGCAGAGTTCCTTGGCCTTATCAAAAGTTTTACTGCCCTGGCCTTGTACGCAATAGCACAATATGGTCCAAGGAGATCCGGCAAACCCGATCAAGGGCACCGCATTATCCAATTTTTCCTTGGTCATCTCAATGGCGTCCATCACATACCCCAAAGCGTCCTGTACATCTGGTACAATGACCCGGTCTAGATCAGCGGCGTTTCGGATGGGGTTGGGCAAATAAGGGCCAAAATTGGGTTTCATTTCAACTTCAATGTCCATGGCCTGTGGAATCACCAGAATATCACTGAACAAAATGGCTGCGTCCATACCGTACCTGCGGATGGGCTGTACGGTGATCTCAGAGGCCAGTTCCGGGGTCTGGCAACGGGTAAAGAAGTCGTACTTCTCTTTTATTTCCATGAATTCCGGCAAATATCGGCCGGCCTGCCGCATCATCCAAACGGGCGGCCTTTGTACGCTTTCGCCCTTTAGGGCTTTTAAGAACAAAT
>CAKZLG010000057.1 GCA_937125035.1 uncultured Maribacter sp.
CGGCCACTGGATTCGGTACGGTGATTTCCATAGGGTAGGTACAGCCCAAGGCATCATTCACCGCCAATTGGTAAGTGCCCGGCAATAGCCTTTGTTCATCCACCGATGAGAAGAAATTTCCGCCATCAAAACTGAACTGGTACGGGGCCTGGCCACCGTTGGGGTTCCATATTTTGACCAAAGCACCATTGGGGTCGCAAGAAGCATCCTCTAGAATAGAGGGCGATGCAGTTAGCCCAAAGGGTTGGTCTATTTCATAGGATAGGGTCTCCGTACAGGCATTGCTGCCATTTCCGCTGGAATCCCTGACCATAATCTCATAAAAACCACCGGCCAAGTTAAGAAAGCTGTTGGAGGTTTGATAGGTAGTGCCACCATCCAAGCTATATTCATAGGGCGCAGTGCCCCCGGTGACATTTACAGATAAGGTAGACGTTGCCGAATCCGCACAGGTAATCTGAGAATGTGAAGCAGTGACGACCAAGCTCCCCAAATCTTCTATGGTAACTGCATTGGAAATTTCGTAACAGCCACTACCGTCCATAACAATAAAGGTGTACTCACCATCCTCGTTGGGAAAATACGTACTTGGTGAACCTCTGTGGCCAAATAGGAAACTGGTCGAAGACTGTATAGCAGATAAGGGGATGTCCGTTGGATCGCTGTACAGTGGCACGCCGTCCTTACTCCAAATGGCCATTAAATAATTGGCACTGGGAATTCCTCCGCCCGCGGTAAGCGTAATTACCCCAGCGGTACATGTAATATTATCCGTCAAGGATGCCATCAGGGTCAATTCCGGAATTTCATCCACCGTTATGGATTGGGTATCCAAACAGCCATCGTCCGTTCGTGTGGTCACGAGGTAATCTCCAGGTGCCACATTATTGAAGGTATGGGTGTTGTCATTGGAGGCGGACAAGCTGCCGATCAAGCTTCCCAATCCACCGTTGCTGCCATCGTCCAAACGAAGTTCGTAGTGGTAGTTTGGCATTACGTTCAGCGCTTGCACTTCAATGGTGCCCAGAGTATTACAGTCTGCTGGTGTTGTGATGAGGTTCACTTGCAAATCGCGCTCCAAAATACCAATATCGGCTGTTTCAAAAATACAGCTTCCAACAATTGGGGTACCATCCATAGGGTTCAATTGGGTCACTTGTACTTTGTAGGTACCGCTGGAATTGATGTCAAAATTGGGTCCGTTGTTGGCCGAAAAGGGAACCACGATGTTGTCCGTGTCCACATCCACCAACTGAAAACCGTAACCGCTGCCCACATTGGTGATCCTAATATTGCCCGGGGTGCTACAAAGCAGGTCTGAAGCGATGTGATCCAACTGCAGATCATTTTTAAACACGTTGAAATAGAACCTGCTGAAACAACCGTTCTGGTAGTTGATCACCACGCGGTATTCCCCACTGTCCGTAGCCGTAAAATTGTTCTGTGTGGCCAAGGTGTTCCAAGTGCAGGTGCCGTTCTTGTTAGCGCAATCATCCCCTGTGGAGGAGCAGCTGGCCTCATCCAATTGCTGCCAAACAATGCTCTGGGCATCTGTAATGCCCAATTGCAAAGTAGCTTCGTCAGCGGCACCACATAGGAATATTTTTTGGAGCACATCACCGTCTATGGAACAGGTTACAAGTTCGCCCTGTAGGTCATTGTCTGGGTTGTTGTCTGAGTTCACTTGGTTGAAATAGTCCACGATGGGGTTGGTCTGCGTAGTGCCAAAGCGTTCCACGGTAATCCGTTCCATCATATCCGGGCAAGTGCCATCGGTAGTCTTCTCCACAATATATTCCCCTATGGTGGTCACCAAGAAGGTACTTAGATCATTATCTGGGTCATTATCGTTCAGGGCGGTTTCTCCCGTATCCACGGTGCCATTGCCATTGGCATCCAAATACCAGGTATAGTTTAAGAAACCTTCCCCCGCTGATAAGATCACAAAGTCCCCGCAAAGTTGAACGGTCCTAGCATCGTTGCAATTGGCAAGGTCATTGAATATGGAATTGCTAGCCACTTGGGGGACACTCGCACAGGCAGAAATAGGCC
>CAKZLG010000058.1 GCA_937125035.1 uncultured Maribacter sp.
GGCATTGTCGGAAACATTGCCCGATGTGCAACCAAAAGGGTCCACGTTCGGCAAGGTAAAGGTGATGGGGTTCGGTTCATCTACAATGACTGTGTTCAGCACTGTGGTACACCCGTTGGGCCCAGTTGCGGTTATTGTATAGGTGTCCGCTGGCAGGTTCTCAAAAGTGCTTGTTGCGGCATTGAGAGTGCCGTTATTGGGGGATAGGGTATACATAAGTGGATTGTTACCATTGTTAATCTGGGTAAGGGCAATACTGCCATCGCTTACCCCTGAACAGCTTACATCCATAGGGTCTGCTGTGAAATTGGGCACAATGGCCGGTGGCACTGTAATGGTAAAAGCGCGACTACATTCCGGTCCACCCGTGCTCACGTCAAATACGGTAACCGTATATGTATCTGCCGTAGCTGTCACTATGGCTAAAGGGCTGGAAGCCAAGGCCTGTCTAGGTGTGACCGTACCCAGGGTATTGGTCACTTCGTATTCGTAGTTGGAAGATCCAGCAGAGACGGATAAAGTAATTTCCGCTTCTTGGCCAATTCCACAGCCCAAGCTCTCCGTTAAGGAGGCGGTTGCCTGTAGACTGGGATATACCGTTATGGCACTCGAATCCGTACAGCCATTGGCATCTTTTACGAAAACGGTGTAATTACCGGGAGCCACATTGTTAAAAATACCTCCGTTGTTCACATAGGTGGTTCCGTTGTCCAATGAATAAAACATAGATGCTGCACCCGTATTGGCGGTAATGGTAACCGTTGAAGTGGCACTACAGTTGGCCACATCCACATCTGTTATGACTGGGTTGGGCGTCAAATTCATTGTAACATCCCCAAGGTCATAGGAACAGCCAAATTGATCACTGATCTCCACATTGTAATTGCCCGAAGGTGAATTTGCAGGAATCTCAATAGGATTGTTGGGCGATCCCGTTATGGCAGTAAACGGGGCCGGCCCGGTAATGGTATATGTATAGTCACCACCCCCTCCTTGAATGCCCGTTACGGATATGCGTCCAGGTCCTTCGCAGGTGATGTGGTTCAACACATTAAGTGTCGCTGTGATGGGATCTAGCTCTTCCAACAACAGGTTTTCACTGGCGCTGATGCATTGGGCCGTACCGCCTGTATCTATTTGTTGTACCGTGATATAGTATTCGTCAGGTGCCAAGCCACTTACCGTAATTGTGTTTGAATAGGTGACATTTCCTGGGCTTGACTGTACCATATTACCATCAATATCAAACAAGGTCCACGTCATTTCGGGTTCGGTGAACCCATCCGTATCCACAATGTTATACGTGATTTCACCATCATTGGCACCGTCACAGGAAGGCTCGTACGTAGCCGTGATGTCCATGGGGTTTATGGTAATATCATTCACGTTTGCATTACTCTGCCGTATACATCCATTATTGTCTCGTACATAGAAAACATAGGTTCTTCCCGGAACAAGACCGGTCCAAGCATGTAAGCCTTCACCAGCAGGAACGGTTGAACCATCCAAATGGGTTGTACTTCCCAATATCCACGTTGCCACGGCCATGTTGAAATTGCCGGGATTATCCGAAAACGCATACTCGTACGGAGCAGTACCTTCATCTCCCTGAACGGTTACTTGTAATTCATTGCAGTTTACCACTACAGTTGATATGGTGATGTCCAAATCATCTAGGGGATAAGGCACAATAAGTGGGTCCAATACCACCTCGCAAACGGTATTTCCAAAACCGTCTACCGTTCTCATTGCAGGGAATACGGTATCTCCAGAAAGGAATCCTGTCAACCTATCCGAAACACCCGGATTGGAATTGTCTCCGGTCCAAGTCGTTCCTCCATCCGCACTAAATTCTATGGCCCCCAAGGTGGTAGGATAGGCACTGAATTCAAATCCAAAATCATTAATATCACCGGTACAACTGGCTGGGGTTACGCCTATGGTCGTAGCTGTTAATTCATCAGGCTGTGCAATATTTATGTTGTTTACGGGTACGCTGCACCCCGCGGCATCCGTGATAATTACATTATACTCGCCGGGTGTTAAGTTGAAATAGGTCCTGGTCGTGGCCATGACCCCTGTCTGGGTGGTACTTCCAGTAGCGTGGTCCAGATCCACAAGTTCATAGGTGAATGGGGCCAGACCAGAAGAAATGGTTACATCAATACTTCCGGTTTCACCAAAACAAAGGGCATCCGTAGGTGTGGCCGTGTATGCAAGAATCGGGGCACTTTGTACCGACACCGTCTCCAAGAGCTGGCAATATGGATTGGCAGCATTATTGTCCCTTACATAAACATCATAGGTGCCAATGGTCGCATTCGTTATTGTAAAACTGTTGCCTGTGCCAAAGTCTGAATCTTGTATTGGGGTACCTGTGGGCAAAAAAGCAAAGGCGTAAGGTGAAACGCCTCCAGAGGGCGTTACGGTAATATTGCCATCTGCACAGGCGCTGACATCAACGACCGCCACTTGGGCCAAAAGGGTAGGGGAAATGGAGATGTTCTGTACCGGAGAAACACAGCCAAATGCATCGGTCACTTCTATGTCATAAGAACCATTGGAAAGTCCTGTAAAAGTATAGTCTATTGCGGTTACTGGGGTGGGTGCTATCCATGCCCCACCGTTGATCCTAAATTGGTATCCCCCGTTTCCACCAGTTACATTGGCGGTAATCGTGGCATTGTTCTGACCGTCATAACAAGCCGTTGCCGCAAGGTCAAAGGCAATGTCCGTGGGTGGGGCAATGGTCACGGGTGTTGTGGAAACCACATCGCAGCCATTTTGGTCGCGTATGCGCACCAAATAATCCCCATCCGTAACATTGGCAAAACGGGCATTGGTCTGATAAGGGGCAACCATGTTGCCCAAGGTATCTTCCAATTGGTATTCATAAGTGGGATTGCCTCCCGTGGCCGAGGCCTC
>CAKZLG010000059.1 GCA_937125035.1 uncultured Maribacter sp.
AAAACGGGGGCAACGGTCTCAATGATATAAGCTGTGGTCCTTTCTGCTTTGGTTGACATTTGCAATGATTTTATACGAATATAGAAAAATCTATACTGTATGGTATATACTGTTCATAAAAAAAGCGCATGAACTGATCATGCGCTTTTAAGTCAATACCATAAATGTTATGGTGTTAAGAAACAAGGTCGTTTTGGTTTCTGAATACGAGCTCATTGTCAAAAGCATCCAGCAGAACAATACTATCTGCTTTGATGGAGCCGCCCAATAAGGCCTTGGACATATTGTTCAGCACCTCTTTTTGCAGCGTACGTTTAACGGGTCTTGCACCATATTGTGGGTCGTAGCCCCTTTCAGCAAGAAAATTTATGGCCTCCTCAGTCGCATCTAGGGTAATATGCTGTTTTGCCAACATTTTTTTGAGTCCTTCCAACTGCAATTTAACAATCTCCCGAATATCATCTTGGTTCAATGGAGTAAACATGACAATGTCGTCAATACGGTTCAAAAATTCCGGTCGTATCATCTTTTTCAGCAGTCCCAAGACTTCCACCTTGGCCGCCTCTGTGGCAATGAAGGCATCGGTCGTATTCTCAAAGGCTTCCTGTATGATCTGGCTCCCCATGTTACTGGTCATGATGATGATGGTGTTCTTAAAATCGGCCACACGTCCCTTATTGTCGGTCAGTCTGCCTTCGTCCAATACCTGTAGCAAGATGTTGAACGTGTCCGGATGTGCTTTTTCGATCTCATCCAACAGTACTACGGAATAGGGTCTACGCCTTACGGCCTCTGTCAATTGGCCACCCTCATCATACCCTACGTATCCTGGGGGTGCGCCTACCAACCTGCTCACGGAATGCCGCTCTTGATATTCGCTCATATCAATACGGGTCATGGCGTTTTCATCATCAAAGAGGTAGGCTGCCAGGGTCTTTGCCAATTCTGTCTTACCCACGCCGGTAGTGCCTAGGAACAAGAAGGATCCAATAGGTTTTTTGGCATCTTGTAGGCCCGCCCTGCTTCTTCTAATGGCATCGGATACGGCCTGTATGGCCTCATCCTGTCCTATGACCCTTTTATGAAGGACATCTTCTAGTTTCAAGAGCTTTTCACGTTCACTCTGTAACATTTTGGTTACGGGAATACCGGTCCATTTTGCGACCACTTCGGCAATATCGTCATTGGTCACTTCCTCTTTGATCAAGGTGCCTCCCAGCTGTTGTTTTTGGAGTTCTTCCTGCAGGTTGGCCAAGGTCTCCTGGGCCTCTTTGATCTTGCCATAGCGCAGCTCCGCTACCTTGCCATAATCGCCATTGCGCTCTGCACGTTCAGCTTCGGCCTTGTAATGCTCAATATCCGCCTTGGTCTTCTGTATGGTGTCCACTACGGATTTTTCACTTTCCCATTGGGCAAAGATTTCGTTGCGCTCCTCCTTAAGGTTGGCCAGATCCATGTTGAGAAGTTTCAGCTTTTCATTGTCATTCTCCCGTTTAATGGCCTCTATCTCAATTTCCAACTGCATGATCTTGCGATCCAGCACATCCAGGTCCTCCGGTTTTGAATTGATTTCCATTCTAAGCTTGGAGGCCGCCTCGTCCATAAGGTCAATGGCCTTATCTGGTAAGAACCTATTGGTTATGTAGCGTTGGGAAAGTTCCACAGCCGCAATGACCGCTTCATCTTTGATCCGGACTTGGTGGTGGGCCTCATATTTTTCCTTTATCCCTCTAAGAATGGAAATGGCGCTCTCCGTATCCGGTTGGTCCACAACCACCTTTTGAAAGCGTCTTTCCAGAGCCTTGTCCTTTTCAAAATACTTTTGATACTCATCTAAGGTAGTGGCGCCAATGGCCCTGAGTTCCCCTCTTGCCAACGCGGGTTTAAGGATGTTGGCGGCGTCCATGGCCCCTTGGCCGCCACCGGCCCCTACCAAGGTGTGTATCTCATCTATAAAGAGGATGATGTTGCCATCAGCCCCGGTCACCTCCTTAATGACCGCTTTTAGGCGCTCCTCAAATTCACCCTTGTACTTGGCGCCTGCGATCAGCGCCCCCATATCCAAGGAATAAATGACCTTATCCTTTAGGTTTTCCGGAATATCCCCTTGTATGATGCGGTGGGCCAATCCTTCGGCAATGGCCGTTTTTCCTACGCCCGGTTCACCCACCAACATGGGGTTGTTCTTCGTGCGCCTGGACAGGATCTGTAATACGCGCCGTATCTCTTCGTCCCGCCCAATTACGGGGTCCAATTTCCCGTTATCGGCCATTTCGTTCAGGTTCTTGGCATATTTGTTCAGGGCATTGTACGTTTCCTCCGCACTTTGCGAGGTGACTTTTTTCCCCTTTCTAAGTTCCGTAATCGCGGCGGCCAGGTCCTTTTCGTTCACCCCTTGATCTTTTAGGATTTGGGCAATTTTGCTCTTTGATTTAAAGATGGCCAATAGCAGGTGCTCTACGGATACGAAATCATCGCCCATGTTCTTGGCTTGGGCAGAAGCTTCAGTAAGGGTCTTGCCGCCTTCCCTTGAAAACTGAAGGTCCCCGCCCTCCACTTTGGGGAAGGTCTGCAACTCCTTGTCCAATATCTGCACGATCATATCCGTGTTGACCCCCAATTTTTTTAAGGTGTAGGGAATCACATTCTCATCTACCTCGGTCAATGCCTTGAACAAGTGCTCGTTCTCAATTTGTTGGTGCCCAAGGGACTGGGCGATCACTTGTGCCCTTTGTATGGCCTCTTGTGATTTTATGGTAAAATTATTTAAGTTCATATGCCGGATTTTATTTTTTGACTCTATTTTTACCAAGAATTACAATAACGATACCAAGGGGTTAAGGCTGACTTTTTGTCTTGTAAACATGCAACGGGCAAGACAAATTGTCCATTAAATGGGTGGTATTTTTCAAAAACGAAGGGATTATGGGAATTTTTGGCGGATTGTTTGATAAGAGCTCCACGAGTGGGGAAGGGGATTCGGTTCAGGTGCCTTGGAAACCTTTGGTTTCTGAAATGCAGTTGGATGAACTTCCCTTACGCTCTAAAGAAAGGGCACAGGTGATCTTTAAGCACTCCACCACCTGTGGCATCAGCAGAATGGTCTTGAACATGTTCACGAAAGAATTTGATCTGGAAGCAGAGGCGGCGGACCTGTATTTCTTGGATCTGCATGCCCATAGGGACGTCTCCAATAGTGTGGCCCAGCGTTTTGGGGTAGTACATCAGTCCCCACAATTATTGATCATTAAAAATGGGGAGGTCACGGTACATGCCTCCCATGGGGAAATCTCTGAAATTTCCTTAAAAGATTACCTTTAAGCGAGTGCATCCCAAAAATCGATTCTTCCATAGCTTCCCGCGTTGTCCGGAAAGATAAGGTCTACCTCACAAAGTGATTTCTACCCTATGGATGACATCAGTTTTTTAAAAAACTTCCTTTTTTTAGTTGAAGCGTTGTCTCGCCAAAATGGTCTTAAGGTTGTTCTTGAGGTCTTCCCCTGCATCGTAGACCATTTGCTCATTGGAGGGAAAGGGCACCCGTGCCAATTCCAGTAGGGAGATCAAATCATTGTCCAAGGCCCGCTTATCGCCTTGGTAGTTGGCATATATATGCTCAAATACGAACTCACTGCTCAAAGGATACTGGTTGATGCGCTGTTGGCTCCTAAGGTCCATAAAATTCACCAAGCCCGTTACCTGGGCGCTTTTGAACTGGGTAAATTGATAAAAATCACATCTAACCGTCTTAAAGCGATCTATTTTAATATTGTTGCCCAAACTGTCCTTCACGGTGTTGCCGTTTTGGTCCAGTACAAGATCGTGGCCATCTTTGATCTGTTTTTCCTTGCTGACCTGCCTTTCCCGTACCTGTTCCGGTGAAATGGCTATGTTCTCAAAGGAAACCTCCATTAAATAATCATATTGAAGTTCATCCAGACGGTTGGTATGGTACTGCGTCCATAGATTATTGAGTCCGTAGGTGTTCATGTTAAGAAGTTCTTCCTCCAAACGAACGGGAATGATCTGGTCTGAATTGTTCTTCATTTCAACCAATACAAAATCAAGGCCGCGTTGGTAAGCTTCTTCCTTTCTCTGTTGGGCATCCCTATAATTGGGATTGAGCTCTTCCAAATAGGTAAGGTCATCATACGCCGACCTAAAATCCGCTTTGCTCCGGGCATTTTCCATTTGTACCACGGCATTTTCATACAGAAAATGGCTTAGGTCGTCCTTGGCGGCCAGTAGGTCGTCATCATAATTCTTGAAATTGAATTTTGCGGCCCGATTCTCTTCCATAAGATAGAGTGGAAGTAAGGGACGAATGC